>JAISYY010000386.1 GCA_031269635.1 Tannerella sp.
TAACCGCTGACCTCGTCCTGCTCGATATCGAAAAAAATACCAAAATCAAATCCTTTATCATCCTGCATGTCGATATATTCGTATATTTCGGCATCACGCTTGTCGGGATAAAACCGGTAAACCCCGTCGCCCCATGTACACACCCAGAAACGGCCGGCATTGTCCTGGAATATTTTATGCGGATTATTGTTCGTTCCTATTTTTTCGGGATAAAGTATGAATGTATCGGTAGCCTTGTCGAAATAATAAATGCCGCTGCCCCAGACGGTTACACGTATCGTTCCACGGTTGTCGATATGGATGCTGTTTGCTCCACCCATATATTTCTTTTTCAGTGTTTTATCCGGATTGTACAGATATAGCCCGAAATCGGAACAAACCCACATAGCACCGGCATCGTACAGTATCTGTCGAACCGGCATTTCACCCAATAAAGCGGTATCCAGCAGAGTGACGGTAAAGGTGCGTTTGTCCAATATCAACACGCCCTTTTCGGTACCTATCCAGAGGGTGTGATTCAGTGTGTCTTCGGCAAAACCGCCCGTGATAAAATTGGACGGAAAGATCGGATTACCAACCTCCGAACGGAAACTTTTCATCTCATAACCGTCGTAACGGCAAAATCCGTTCTGCGTACCCAGCCAGATATATCCCTCCTTGTCCTGAAACATCCGGTAAACGGTATTAGAAGGCAACTGCTCGGCAACCGGTATCCGTCGAACAGCTATGTCGCCCGCATACAGGCTGAAAGTGCAGGCAATCAGGATTACCAAACTATATTTGATTCGTTTTAAAAGCATACATCAGTATATATCAATAAAATAACAAGACGCAAAGATATCTGATTTTCACTGAATAAGCAAAATGTTGAATGAATGGCCGATATTTTCGTGAATGTTTTTAAGATAAAAAGTAGCATGTTACCAAGCCATACTAATTCCGACCACCCTCCTCTCCCCTTTCTTTTTTCACGTATTGACGCAACATACGGCAACCACCGGCGCAACATAAAGACACTTGCCTGAAAACCCTTTATTATCAATATTTACCCATCCACTTTTGTACCGCATTAATATTGATGCAATCATTTAAAGTTAATAGCAGCATGAATGAAAATTTGAAAGACAGGGACATTTTACTGGTCAGAGAGCAAGACGGATTTTATGTTTCTCATAAAATAAGAAAGAAATGAAAATTTGTGTATTGAGTGAGAAACCATCTGTTGCGAGAGAAATCGCACTTGACAAAATCATTTTTTCTCAATCGGCATTCATCCTTCACAATTCTGCATTTTTTCGTGTTACCGATAACATGTTCAATAAGTACTCTGACAGACGATATTTTTCTGTTTTCATCCTTTTGTTCCTCTGTCAAAGGTTTTCTTTTTGGTTTTTTTGTTGGCTGAATAATGGTTACACCTTCAGGACGAAATCCTTGATAACCAGAATATTGATACAGAACAATACCTGGTGGAATAGTGTAGTTTTCGTCAGCGATTCTTTTGTCATGAACGTTACCGCAAAGCGTCTGACTGACAAACAATATCGTACTGCAACAGGAAACGATTACGGCATTCTTGACTACAGAAATCGTTCCGGACGTTGTTGCCATTCTTTATATTTCATAATACATAAAGGTAGCGCATGCGCGCGAATTATACAAATTTTATTAGTGTTCTTGTCGATTTATTTTTGTAAATGCGCATACGCGCATCTGCAAAAACAAATCGATACAAAGTCTATTATACATAATCTCTAATGAAGATAATCACAGTTCAAGTTTTTCACATCCGGAGCAATGCACAAGTTCGCCGCGGAAGCGTTTCTCCACAAGATAATGCAGACGGTCTTTCAGTGATTCCAGATGTACTTTTTCAATCACGTCCGAAGTAAAGGCGATACTGAGAAGGGTTTTGGCTTCATTCTTCGACAAACCGCGGCTCTGCATGTAGAAAAGCGCCTGTTCGTCAATCTGTCCTGTTGTCATCCCGTGAGAGCATTTCACGTCGTCGGCGTAGATTTCGAGTTGCGGTTTGCTGAACATCCGCGCCTTGCGTGTAAGACACATGTTACGGTTTGTTTGGAAGGCTTCCGTCTTTTCGGCGCCTTTGGCAACAAGAATCCTTCCGCTGAAAGCGCCCGATGAATTGTCATCCAGCACATTTTTGAACAGCTCCAGACTTTTGCAGTTGGGTGCGGAATGGATGATATCGGTAAACGTGTCCACCTGCTGTTCAGCGTCCTGTATTGCCATTCCGCAAAGTATGGTTTCGGATTTTTCACCTTTAAGGTTTATACGGTAATTGTTCCGCGTGACGCCGTTTGTGAGCGTAATGCCGTTCACAACAGCCTTGGAAGCTGCCGACTGCTCAACGAAAAGCGACGAATGTCTTGCCGTCCTTTCCGAACTCTCTTCCAGTTCATAATAGTCAAACACAGCCTCTTCCTCAACAAAAATTTCCGTGATATGGGAGGAAAAAAACGCTGCCCTGTCGATGACATGGTCGCAGACAAGCAATTTTGCGACGGCCCCGCTTTCAATAACTATCAGGTTATGCGTAAAAGTCATTAAGGCCGTCTCCGAATGTAACAGGTTTATCAGTTGCAGAGGCTTTTCTATTTTTGCATCTTTCTTTACATAAAGGAAATATCCATTCTGAACAAAAGCCGAATTAAAAAAGGCAAAACCGTCGTCCGATTTCCGGGATTGGCGGAACAGGTATTTTTCAACAATTGACGGACAGGACTTTTCCGCTTCCGAAAGTGAACAGAAAATCACTCCCTGTTGTAACTTGTTTTTCTGATATTCGGGAAAGTAGAAGTTATCATTTATCATGAAAGCCGATATTTCATTAATTAACGGTATATTGCATCTGAAAATATCGTTCCTGTCAACCTGAAACTTTAACCGCCGGATATTCATACCATATTCGGCGCTCAACTTTTCGGACAGATTACTGTACCGGTATGCCTCGCTGTTTTTGGCGGGAAAACCTGCTTCCCGAAACTTTTCAAAAGCCCTGTCTCTGCCAAAATTCAGCACATTCGCCGAGTTTTCCTTTATCACCTGCGAAAATTCGCTGTATAAATTTATATATGCTGCTTCGTTCATTTTTCCTCCTTTATCCAGTCGTAACCTTTCTTTTCGAGTTCCAGGGCGAGTTCCGGGCCGCCGGTCTTTACAATTCTGCCTTTATACAGAATATGTACGGCGTCAGGTTTTATATAATCGAGGAGTCGCTGATAATGAGTGATTACAATTGTTGCGTTTTCAGGAGTTTTCAGTTTGTTTACGCCGTTTGCAACGATGCGAAGGGCATCAATATCAAGCCCGCTGTCGGTTTCGTCGAGAATAGCCAAATCGGGATTCAGCATCGCCATTTGAAATATCTCGTTACGCTTTTTCTCGCCACCCGAAAAACCTTCATTGACACTGCGTCCTGCGAGTTTGTTGTCAAGTTCCACAATAGCCTGTTTTTCCCTCATCATTTTCAGGAAACCGGTTGCCGAAACGGGCGCTTCTCCTCTGTATTCGCGATGTGCATTGACGGCTGCACGCATGAAATTTGTCATACTGACGCCCGGAATTTCCACCGGATATTGAAAACTCAGAAACAACCCCTCGCAACTTCTTGCTTCGGGCGACATTTCGAGCAGATTTTTTCCTTTATACCGTACGCTTCCCTTTGTTACCGTAAATGCCGGATTACCGACAAGCACGCTGCTGAGCGTACTTTTCCCCGATCCGTTTGGTCCCATCAGTGCATGAACCTCGCCGGCATTAATACTGAGGTCAATTCCCTTCAATATTTCCTTGCCATCCACCGTGGCATGCAAATTATTTATTTCTAATAATTTATTCATATTTTTAATTAATGGTTAATCTTCAAATAATCCCCTACTATCCTACGCTTCCCTCCAGCGAAATGGCGAGCAATTTCTGCGCTTCGACGGCAAACTCCATCGGCAATTTATTCATCACTTCACGCGCATATCCGCCGATTATCAGGCTTACTGCCTTTTCGGTATCCATTCCGCGCTGATTGCAGTAAAACAGTTGGTCTTCGTTGATTTTTGAAGTGGTAGCTTCGTGTTCAACAACAGCGGTTTCGTTTTGAATATCGGTATAGGGGAAAGTGTGCGCTCCACAAGAGGAACTCAACAATAAACTGTCGCATTGGCTGTGATTACGTGCATTTTCGGCATTCGGGGAAATCTTTACCAATCCGCGATAACTGTTTTGACTGTGACCGGCAGAAATACCTTTCGAGACAATCGTGCTTTTGGTATTTTTCCCGATATGAATCATTTTTGTGCCGGTGTCGGCCTGTTGATAATTATTGGTTACCGCAACGGAATAAAACTCCCCGACGGAATTGTCGCCTGCAAGAATACAGGAGGGATATTTCCATGTTATTGCCGAGCCTGTTTCAACCTGCGTCCATGAGATTTTACTCCCTTCCCCTTTACACAGTCCCCTCTTTGTTACAAAATTATAAATGCCTCCATTTCCGTTTTTGTCTCCCGGATACCAGTTTTGGACGGTCGAATATTTTACTTCCGCATGTTCGTGAACCGTTATCTCAACAATAGCGGCATGTAACTGATTTTCGTCCCGCATCGGCGCCGTACAGCCTTCAAGGTAACTGACGTATGAATCATCGTCGGCAATTATCAGCGTACGTTCAAACTGACCCGTTTTTGCCGCATTAATACGGAAATAGGTGCTCAATTCCATCGGACAGCGCACTCCCTTGGGAATATATACGAACGACCCGTCGGAAAACACAGCGGAATTGAGGGCTGCAAAGTAATTATCACGGTAGCCGACTACGCTGCCGAGATATTTTTTTACCAAATCCGGGTGATGTTTAACAGCTTCGCTTATGGAACAGAAAATAATTCCTTTCTCTGCAAGCGTATCTTTATAAGTTGTTTTCACCGAAACGCTGTCCATCACAGCGTCAACAGCCATTCCGCTCAGGATTTTCTGTTCGTAGAGGGGTATTCCGAGCTTGTCAAATGTCCTCAAAAGTTCGGGGTCA
This sequence comes from Tannerella sp., assembly GCA_031269635.1. Taxonomy (GTDB): domain Bacteria; phylum Bacteroidota; class Bacteroidia; order Bacteroidales; family Tannerellaceae; genus Tannerella. The sequence continues at coordinate 5,045 of JAISYY010000386.1, forward strand.
ACTTCGTCAAGACTTTCGGGCGCTTTTTTCTGCTTTGGCGCTGCATAGTATGTGATATCCTGATAGTCAATTTCAGGAATATCCAAATGCGCCCATCGGGGCATTTCCATTGTTTGCCAGTGTCGGAACGCTTTCAGGCGAAATTCAAGCAACCATGCAGGTTCTTCTTTCTTCGACGAAATTATCCCTATGATGTCTTCATCAAGTCCGCGTTTAATATATTCGGTCTCAACGTCTGTTGTGAAACCATATTTATAATCACCGGAAGTTACTTCCTTTATAATCTTATTCTGTTCTTCCATTTTTAAAATAATTTTTTTCGCAAAAATTCACAAAGATTCTTAATGTTTTTTGTGTGTTTTGCAGGAACGTTTTATCCTCAAATATTCAAGATTTCCGGTAAAAAGAAAACCTGAAACCGGGTACAAATGTACGATTTTTTTAACAATATTTGTGCTGGATTTGTTTGAAAGGTTGTATATTTATGGTGCAAACGCCTCTTTGGATGAATACAGTACTTAAACGGACATATCCGGAAGACAAAGATTTTCAAAAACTCGTCATTCTAATTGGATACTTATCTGGAAGAATCGGACAAAACCGCACATTCCATTTGTGAATCTTTCAATAAGACGGATACGGTCAATCATGCAGTTGTCGTTTATTCTGCAAATGAAGCCGTTGGTTGCGGGGCTATCCGTGCGTACTCGTCCGGTACAGTCGAGATCAAGCGGATGTTCGTCCGGGAAGATCAACGAAGAAAAGGCATTGCCTCAATGATACTGGATGAACTGGAATGGTGGGCGAAAGAATTGGGCTTTTTAAGATGTATCCTGGAAACCGGGGAAAAACTGCCCGAAGCCATCCGCCTGTATCAAAAGAAAGGTTATTCAAGGATTGCCAATTACG
>JAISYY010000391.1 GCA_031269635.1 Tannerella sp.
TTCCATGTCTGGACATAGGCGTAGTTGGCGGAAGAGAGGCCGAGGTTGAGCCACATCTGTTTTCTCTGCCGGTCGGAAAATTCGTTATCCCAGTAGTCGATGTACTCGGTCTGCATGGCTTCGGGTATATTCTCGATGTCGGCGACTTTGTAGGTTTTGCCTCCGATCTTCACGCCCATGTTGTTGAAGCGGGTTTCGGCCTGGCGGTCCAGATAGAGCTGGCGGTTGTACCAGGTCATAAAGTCGTCGAAACTCTTCACGCTGGAAAGGCCCTTGAGGTTGTTGAGGGCCCTCTGCTCGGCGCGGAGCATGTTCTGGAACTGGTTGTAGGTGTTTGTGGCGTTCTGGACCATCTGGAGGATGGACTGGGCGTAGTAGATTAACTGGTCCGCGTGGGTGGCGGTCATGATGCCTTCCAGTATGGGCGCGGTTACGGCCCCCACTTGGGCGTTCGCCCTTGCCAGCGTTCCGGCGAGCAAGACCGCCGTTAATACGATGTTCCGTGTTTTCATGTTTTGCCTCCTGCAAAAAAATATAAGGTTGCCCTTTGGACAATAAAAAAGCCGCCCCGGAGGGCGGCTTTTGTGGAAAATAAAGAACAGATTACATGTCTACATGTCTAAAACTGTCGGATTGCTCTGACATACTGCGTATATATTACGTCACGCTTAGTCAAATTTCCGTCAGAAAAATCAATAACATACGTTGCTGTAGAAGTTTCCTGAGTGGAACTCCAATAATAAGAATAACGTTCGTTTTTAAATTCTCCCAGACCTTTTTGATGTAAGTTGCCGTACATCCAGCTCAATTCATCAAAACTTGGCAGAAACCAATCGTCAAAACCGTTCAATACAAGATCGACGCATATTCGGGCGGCTGTATTAAAGCCTCCTCCCTTGCTATTAAATGTTTCCATAATTGTCTGAGTGTTCTTTTTGCCCAAACCGACAGAACGCTGATCTTTCACTCCATCTATAATACGCCGTTCATGCGCCCAAATCGCTTTGGTTTCCGTTTCCGGGGGCGCGGCTTCCAAATAACGCCAGCCGCCTATACTGTTACCTTTATCGTAAAAAATAATTCCTCCTGCCGGGCCGGTGTCGCCGATTTTATATTTAGCGGCGGTTTGCGTCTGCTTGCTTGCACTATCGGAAGTATTCGCTCTGGGCGCGGCGATAGTAGTGGCCACAGCAGGATTTTCTATAGCGGGATTTTTAATTAACAACGTGATAGTAGTATTACTGGGTATATTCCGGTTAAACTGTCCCTGTATTTGGGCGGTTTGAACGTCGAGTGCGCGTACCCGCAAGCGGAATAAATCACCCATTTGTGAAATCGTGCCGGAAACAATAGTCTGCGCCCCCAGCATTTGTCCAATTGAAACCGCTGTCTCGTCGCTTATTTCCCCGGACATTTGAAAATCAATTTCCTGCTGGATAAGCGCAAGATTAGCGCGGTCAACAACGGTAAACAGTTTATCGTTAACCGTGTTTGAAATTAATTCGTCAATGACATATTCTGAAAGGGCTTGGTATTCCGACCTGAAATTAAGAAAAGCAAGTTTGCTTCCTTTCGGAATATTTTCATTGAGATAATTTGACGTTTCACGTATTGCGGAATCCAGTTCGTCGGCATTGGATGCGCTCTGATTACTGGCACATCCAATAGGCAACAAGTTCAATATAACCTGAAGGGTTATCACAAAAAACATCGTGTCTTTCTTTTGCATAAAATCCTCAAAAACACGGCGTTTATTCCGCTAATTTTACAGTAACGAGCCATCTTTTAAGTGATGCTTCGTTAAGAAATACATTAGTGATTGTTATAGTGCCGTTTTCGCTAAATCCAGCAACCCACAAATTCTCTGGAAAATAAGGGGAAAATCTGGGAGAAACGAAGACTGTCTGCTGTCCGCTGTAAACGGCTTTTATTTGGCGTTCGTCTGACAGAATAAACTCAAACCCCGGCTTTAAATTACCTCCTTCTATTGGAAAAGCGGTAGTAATAAAGTACAGTTTCCCGTTTTGTATAAACGGATCAAGAATTTCCATCCCGGCATTTTTCGTGCCGTTTTCCGCAAATTCGCAAACAACAACACCATCTAATCCAACGTAAACCGGCTCTTGATTCTGCTGGGAGAACGCTAAGACAGCGCAATCAAGCAGAATCATTAAGATTAACATTTTTTTCATTTGTGGCTTTCCTCCAATGAAAAGTATATATTTCTTTGCCTAAGTCGGCAATTTTCCATTTATAAAGATTTGCGGTAAAAAGGCCGTCATAGTATTCGCTCAAGCCTTTTACCGTATCTAAGTCTTTGATTGTAATACACGTTTCATGGCTTTTTTCTATGCCTTTTTCTGTAAAATTCATGGAACCCGCAAAAGCAATTTCATCATCAATAATGTATAATTTCGCGTGCAAGAAATCAGACTTACAAAAAACTGATTTGAATTTTGCGGCATGTTCATATTTTCCGTTTTCTTTTTTTGTGCTGCCAATCAATTTTTTTAGCGCGTTTATTTGCCAAAACTTTTTAAGATTGCCGTAAGACGCCGATGTAATTATGGCAATGTCTCTTAACCCGCTGGAACTTTTTGCGCATATTTCATTTACTTCGGAAGCGGAAAGGTATGGCGATAGAATTCTTATTGATTTTTTTGCGCTATGAATACTGCTCATCAATTTACCGCCGGCGTGTTCGCCGATATAAAAGTTGAAAATATCTCCTTCTTTAAGAAAAGAAGGCCGCCATATACCGGATCTTACTTTTACACCTTGTATACTTTCTTTTTTATGACCTGAGTTATTATTGGATTTGAGTTCCGCATTTTCTCTTTTATACCGTTTTATTGTTTTCTGGCAAGCCAAGATAATACCCGCAAGAATAACAATTAGTACCAAGAGAAAAATTACCGTATGAAACTTAAAAGTGATCTCAGTAATACTCCCCATCTATGGCTTTCCTCCAAAAAAATAATACTGGTTTACTATAGGAAAATTATATCATACCCCCAGTAAAAAAGTCAAGCCCCCTTTTAAGCCTTGGGGGATCCGCTAGGATGATTTTTTGAGATTAGACAAGGCATTTACTAAAATGGGCGAGAATCCTGTTACGGCGGCGGTGACAGACTCGGCCGTCATACCTTTGAGCGCGAGAAAAACACAGGAGCCAAGTCCCGCAACGCTGACTATGAATGAAAGGATCATTCCAAGAACAACGGCAAGCGACTCGGTGTTTTTGCTTTTAATTTCAGCCCGCGTGTACGCTTCCGCCAGGCTGAATATACGCTCAGGATATTGCGGGTCGATGATTCCGTATCCTTTAAGCGTCTCCGGAGGAGGGAGCGGTCCCGAGAATACCGAGCGCTGTTCCACAACAAAGCCAAGATTATTTTTGTTGTTCCGGTTCTTTGCCGGGTGGCTGCTCATACATGACCCTTCTTAAATTATCGCCGACTGCCTGAAACCCCCTGCCTATGGAAACCCACGCGTCACCGGAAGACAGGGGACGCCGGGGAATATTCGGGAAAAGGGTAAGGAAACGCATCCCTTTAGAAAATCCGTTGATAAACGCGCTCATAACCTGAGTATAATCTCCATTCATAATTTTTGCAAGCCCCCTTCGCCCTGTTCGCCGAGCGTTACGCGGTTGGGGCGGCATCCGGTTTTTCCCTGGTTTTTTTGCAGGCTGCGTAGAGGGAGAGGCTGCCGTCCCTTACGGACTCGATGAGCGCGGCGTCGCCGGATCTGAGGAGGGCTCTTGCCTGATAGACGGCGGCCTGGCTTACGGAGAACCTGCGGGCGATTTTGGCGGCGGCGCGGCCTGAGCCGTCGCC
>JAISYY010000050.1 GCA_031269635.1 Tannerella sp.
CGAACAGGCGTTCGGCATACTCCTTCGCTTCCTTGAACAGATCGACAACGCCGCTGTTCAGCAACTTGTAGTACCGGTCCCGCAGCAGGAACGTACGGTGAATGTCTTCCGGTTCCGTTCCCATTACGTACTGTACGTTCAGCACCGACAGGGCAAACGGTTCAAAGGAAGGAGCGCCGTATGCGAAATAAAGCATGTACTTGTCGTCGAAGGGTTGCCCGTATTTCCGTGCAAAGGCTTCGGCCATGCTGTGCGTCAGGTAGCGCAGGGCAAACTGTCCGTTTTCGTGATGGCTGAAATAGCTCCAGTCCTGCTGAATGTGCATCTCGTCCGAATAGAGCGATGTCAGGTTGATACCCCTGTCGCTGTATTTCTTCATCAGGTTCTTGAGGAAACCGGGGGCGTCGCTGTTGAAGTAATCCATCTCCTGCGTTTCATATTCGAGTATCACCATGACGCGGTTGTATCCGGGCAGTTCGGGCGTATCGCCTGAGACGCGGAGGAGGCGCATCCCTACGCTCTGACCGATTCCCCAGGCGGCGCTCCGCAACGTGTCGGACGCTTCATGCCGGACGTTTTCGAGGGGGAGAATTTCGGCCGGGTCAACCACCCGGAAGGGCGAATTGTCTAAGCGGGCTTCCCTGAATGCATACGCCTTTACATTCTTCAACAGGAGGGGCGACTGCCCCTTGTTGTTCGTCCAGTAGAGTTGCTGCCAAACGGGTACGCTGAATGAGCCGGTTACAGGGTCGCGAACTCCTACCTTGTATGCCAGCCAGCGGCCGCTATGTCCCGTCTGTTTCTTGTAGGCCGGCCCCAGTTCCAGCGGACTGAGAAGGCTCAGGTGAAGACCGAGACCGTATTTTTTTGCAAAATCGCTGACGGTTTTGATTTTGTCGACATATTCATCCATATCGGGCGTCAGTTTTCGTTCGGCGCCCGTATCATTTCGATACTGCCTGAAAAATTCGTCAAAAGCGACTACGATTTCCTTTGAACCGTTCCGCTTGCCTTCCTCGCACACTTCCCGCAAACTGCGGATGTATTTGCTGTAACCCAGCGACAAGTCAAGTTTCCTGTCCGGATAAGTCAGATCCTCCAACTGCCGGTCGCTGGTCAGGATAACGGACTGCGCACCGAGCGGCGCAGATGTCAGCAGGAAACACAACAGGCTCCCGCTCAAAAATAAACTTTTTAATGTATTCATCGTTTTATCGTATTTTAAATGATAGGTGACAAAATCCTGTCGCGTCAAGTACCCGCGCCCAGTTTGATTCTTTTGATTCGCGCCGAACCGTCTTCCGAAAAAGACAGTTTCAAACTCTTGAGCGCGTTTTTATATCCCGGCAAAGCCGCCAGGTTCATCCTGTAAACGCGATTCACCCCGTCTGCCGTAATGGTTTCACGAAAGACGAGCGCCGGCGTTGCCGGAAATTCGGCTTCTTTCTGCTGCTTTTCCGCCTCGACGCTTTGGCTACCTTCGCTCCAGTTCAGCCAGTCGGTAAAGTCCGACTTGCCGACCGGCTGAATTTCCACCGTAAGGGTGATTTCCCGACTTGCCGATTCAAAAGCGCCCTCTACCTCCAAAACCGGAGCGTCGGACGCTTTCCAGAACGTAACCGGGCCAATGATTGCGGAGTTTTTTCCGAACCGGACATCCAGCGCATCTTTCACAGGCCAGCCGGCGTCCGAAGCATCGCCCCCGTAATACCAGTCCTGCCGGGAATCCCGGAACGTCCATTCGGGACAGGAAGCCGTCTGCCGGTGCTTTCCGGCATAATCACGAATGTCGCCAACCGTTCCCAGAATAAAATAGGTTTTGTACGTCCACCGGATGTTATGATCAAGAATCTGAATCCCTACCGGGGCGATGTGTCCGGTTTGCCCGTCTTTTTCTCCACCGCCTCCCTTATACGTATCACCGGGATGAAATCCGCCGTTAAAGTTCATCACCCCCGGCTGGAATACGCCGATTCCTTTTCCGCTGTCGTCGAGCAGGGCTACCCAGTTTTCGGGCGTGTAAAAATGAACCCACGGCCAGCCTTTCCCGTCGTTTGCGGTGACAACACGTGTGACCGGCTGACCGGAAAACGGCTGGTCTCCCAGATAGGTCACCAGGTTATACCATGCGCCGTTGGTGTAAACGGCAGGCATTTCCTGCCCGCAGGCACGGTACTGGGTTTTGTCTGTCCGTTTGTTTACAATCGTTGCCTCCATGATAATCACGTTGTCTTCCAGCGTGTAGAGACATTCAAATTCACAGTCGCCGGGCACTCCCGCCGTATGCGGCCACTGCATGGGAACACAGCGCACAAACATGGCGTTCCCGCCGCGCGATTCAAATTCAATCACTTTTGAACGGTTCCCGCCGGCATCGCCCGACTGAATCGGGTTCCATCCCAGACCGGCCCAACTCTCCACCGGTTTTTCCCCATTCGGGCCAATATAGGGCCAGGGGCCACTGTAATAGGACATCTGAATCTGGCGTCCCCAGTCCGCACTGTTAATCATATTCTTCCCTCCATTGTCGCTGTCGGACAAGTACGTGACCGCACCGCCGATACGCAGGTCTATTCCCAGTTTGATACGGTCGTTCTCCAGATAACGCATGGATGATTCAACCACCGGGACATCCGGCTTGTTCTGCTGCGAACAGGAAAAGGACAGCATCACCAGTAAAAAATATATACAATTCCTCATGATCATGACAGGTGTAATTTAATATAAATCCAAAAGAATCCGCTGTTTCAAAATATCCGGGCCGGAATCAAGCAGATACACCTTTCCGCGGACATGATAGCGCTTGTGAAGCGGGACATCCGGCGCTCGAAGTTGCAAAGCGAAACCGCCGTCTCTTTTGACGGCGCCGGATGTATGAAGAAATGCCAGGGCAAGCGTCCGGTCCTGTTGAGCCGACTGTACGGCAAGGGCTTGTACGGCGCCCCTGTATTCCGCCGTCAAATCGACCCACTCGCCGTCCACCAGCGCCCGGACGGGCTGTCCGTCGAAGGGGGTTCCGGCCATATACAGGGAGAACTCCGGCTCCGAATGTACGTTCCCTTCACGACGGTTGTCCCACCAGTATTCAAGGTCAATGTCATCTTCATTCGGGCTTAGGCGTCCTCCTTGCCTCCATTCCGTAAAATGCCGGGTGAACCACAGGGACTGTCCTTCACTCTGGCGCCACTTGAAATCTACCGCCTCATCGTTTACCGCAACCGGCAGGGTGGGGGAGGGCATTTGCAGCCGGACCGCACCGGTCGCGCCAATCTGTACGGCGCTGTTCCGGCCGCCGGCATCCCGGACTACGGTCAGCATCTGTTTTTCCGGCAGGGCTGTTTCCTTCCCGGCAGTCACTTTCAGCTTTTGCTCATGCAGGGAGCCGGGTACTAAAAATACGCTGCCGAAAGTGCCGTCCGCGTCGCAAAATACCTGGTATCCATCCAGCGGGTTGTTTCTGGAATGAGGTAACGGTCGCCATTTCCCGCCTTCCTGTACCCATATCCGCGGGAAACGCCATTCGGTTAGCCCGGTCACGATCACCGGAATCAGGTTTTCTCCTCCGGAGATGGAAAACTGTGCTTCGTTTCCGGTGGCTTTTACCCTGACCGGCAGGTCTGAAAGCTTTTCACCGGCATTTATTCCCGTAATGTGCGGCGCATTTTCGGCATCTGTCTTTACTGCATTTTCGGCGCTCTTTGTATCGAACGTAGCGCCGTATGGTAGCCAGTAGCCTTCTATCCGCATGTTGTCTCCGGCTTTCAGTTCCAGCCGGTCGGCATCCGGCACCAGGCACATCCGGGTGTCGGCTTCCGCGTCGCCACTGAAGACCCCGCGATAGGCGCCCAACTGTACCGTTGCCGCAGGTTTCAGTGACCCGGCCGTGAATTTCTTGACGACGATGGCATTGGAGCCTCTTTCATTCGCTGCATCTCCATAGATGGCCATGAAAAAGTTTTCCGCCGGCAGTCCGACGCCTTTGACCGGGAAAGGTTTCCGGGCCGGATCCAGCCGGATTTCTCCTGTTCCGGTTGCTGCGAAGCGGTCGAACCGGAGCGCCTGTATGACGGAGGCTACGTTCAGGAAGCGGAAGTGGGCGCGTGCATCCTCGATGACCAGCGGTTCCAGCACTTCGTACGTGACATCGAAATAGCTTCGCAGTTCATCGGCTTGAGGCGCTTCAAAGATATGTACCGTGGTTTTGACTTTCCCGTCGGCGGACAGGTAACGGAGACTGATGTCATACCAGTTTGGGCCGGTACTGCGATAGTCTGTGCCCTGATAGACGGTATGTATCCATTCTTTCCCGTCGAAATAGGAAAGAAAACTGTGTCCGGCAAGGTTGTCGTGCTGCGGCTGCCCGCTCCAGAAACACGTCTGGCTCATCGCGCGGAAATCGGCAATGGAGACACCCCCCAGTCCGGCAAACTTGAACGGGACATAGCATGTCGTTTCCGTTACTCCCGTAGAACTGTGGAAATAGTCCATCCATGCCCCCAGTGACGACCAGTGCTTGGTCATGTGCCGTCCCCAGTTCTGAAACAGGTGCAGGGATGTCAGCGTATAGCTTTCGCCCGGTTCCAGGTAAAGCGGGAAAAAGGTTTCGCTAAAGGGAATATCCGTCGGATTATAGAATATCTCTTCTTTTTCGCCGGCGAAGTTTTTAGACACTTGGACCGTGATGGGCATCGGATGACCGTCCCGGTCCAGCACGACGCCGCCTTCGGTAATATCGCCTCCGTCCGACGATTCCTGGCAGATATAAATCTTGCGTTTCTGCCGGTCGTTTGTAACGCGGAAGGTGGCTGTTTCATAATAATTGGGCGCATCATAAAACTTTTGCTGGAAACCGCCGCCGGTGTGCGTTCCGACTATATAGCAACCCCTTTTCCCGTCGTAACGCACCGGATTAATACCCGTCAGCAGTTGGAATGCAGTGGCGGGCAGCGGCTCCGTTTCGCCATACAGCGGGAAGGAGAAATGCTGTACCGTTCCCTTTTCAAACGGTTTGAAGGTGTCGTGTTTCAGGGAAACCAGTCCGTTTACTTTCATCCGGCGAGGCTCGAAGTGTCCGGTTCCGTGCCAGGCGATGTCGGCCAGTATTTTCTCCGGATAGCAAAACAGCGTCAAGTCTCCTTTCAGCGGGGCTGTCTGACGGTCTTCCGATGTCAGTTGAACGTCAAACCAGTGGATTTCGCAATAGTAAGGGCCTCTCCGGTATAAATTGATACGGGTGTTTTCCCGGTTGTTTTTTGTAGAATAGCGGATGCCGTCCGCATCTTCCATTTCAAACCAAAGCCAGGGTGCGGCATCGTTTTTGCCGGCCAGCAGATGGGGCGCACGTAACTGACCGACCAGTTGATAGTCCTGCGCCGCTATTTCAAAGGCGGTACGCGATGAGTCGGTGTAGGCCACTTCCAGCGATGGACGGTTTGCAGGAGACTGATAGAGGAAATCCTCCTGCCAGCAGTCGTTTTCATTCGTCGTGTTCCGGTCGGAAGTACAGGCCGGCGTTCCGGCGAACAATATAACCGAAACAATCCATTTCACGTAAAAGATATTTTTTTTCATTTCCAAAACAGTTAAGTATATGTGGGTACAAAGGTAAATATTATTTGATAAGTAATGAAAAATTAATAACAGGTAACGGCATTTTTGGAAAATAAGTTACACGGTGCATCTACTCTCCCAAAGCCCTTGGGGAAAAAGATACATTGTGTATCTACTCTCCCAAAGCTCTTGGGAAGAAAGATACACAGTGCATCTACTCCCGGAAGGGTTCTGTTTTGCTTATCTCACATCTCTTAATTCTTCATTAATTTCTTACCATCCCGGGTTTTGCCAGTTGGCGCCCGTAAAGGCATTCATCTTGGAAACCTCGGTCTGTTTGACGGGATACAGCAGATACTTGTCGGCGTTCGTTGGCCGTGCAGCCAGTTTGATACGTGTATAGGTATATTCCCCGTCTTCGTTTTTCGTGATTCGCATACCGGTGACGAACCCGTCCGTTTCGTTTAGAATCTTCCAGCGGCGGACGTCGAAAAAGCGATGTTCCTCGAAAGCCAGTTCCACGCGGCGCTCGTTACGGTAGCGTTTTTCAAACTCTTCCTTCGACAGGCCGGCCGGCAGCGACGGCATCCCGGCGCGTGTACGGACCGTGTTCACCGCTTCGCGTGCCGACATCGGATTACCTCCGGCCGCCGTCACCGGTCCATCGGGGCCGGCGGACTGGAAGGCTGCTTCTGCAAAGTTCAGATACAGTTCTCCCAGGCGGAAAATCTTCATCAGCCCGTCGGCATCCACGTTTGCATTCGAACGGTAGTTGTTGAATTTACGCATATAGTAACCCGTGCGTGTATATCGGACGTCCGTAAGCCGGTCCGAGATTTCACAGTTGCCCCCGACAAACGTTTCTACCGGTGTTGGAGGCGCCGGCGGAGTAAAACATTCCACCTGGAAGTTACGGAGCGTAATCTTGTAACCTGCGTTACCGGTGACATCAAACCGGAAATAATGCTTTTCGGGAGGTTGACCGCCACTGTCGTTGACGCCAAAACCAAACCGGTTGATACCGTCCGTAAGGTCAAATTCAAACCGTGTCCATTCGGAAGCTGCCGGGATGGGGATATTCGCGCCGGACTCGACTCCGCCCTGCGGCCCGCCGGCAACGCAATAGAAAAACTCGGCGTCGCCAATGGCTTGCTCGCTCTTGTATTCAAACGAAACCACCCGTTTTGCGTCGGAGGTCAGCGGATTTCCCAGCGTGGTTGTATGAATCCACGGGTCGCCGCCGGTCGTTTCCAGCGTAATCTCGTCGCCGTTTTGCGTCACGGCGATATTGTTGATCGCCGAAGTAAACGCTAACGGATAGATGGTTTTATCGACTTTTCCCGACGTGAGCGAGCGGGGCGCGTCGTTGTAGTAGATCGACGCATAGAAACGCGGATCCCGGTTGTCATACGGGTGGTTCGGGTCATAGCCTGAAGCCGGATTGATAACCGGTTGCAGGCGGTTTGCATCACTGTACCCGAGAACAGGCATTTCTCCGTTCGCCATTTCATAGCAGTCTACTAATTCTTGCGACGGACAGGGACCGGCTTTTGCCATGCCTTCCGTAATGGGCGTTCCGGCGTTTCTCCAGACATTCGTTCTCCATGACGTCGTTTCAAAAATCGTTTCCCTGTCGGACGAACGGCTGGGATCGGAACGCTGGATAAAGTACCAGGCGTATGGATTCTGTGCAATATCTTCTGCGACCGACGTGTTGTACAACTGATAGCCGTGCGCCAGGCACTGGTCCAGCGCTTCCTTGGTAATGGCGGCGGCTTTTTCCCACGTATATTTGCTGTTGCCCGTATTCCACAGGGGACTGGCTGCAAACAGCGCCGTCTGCGACTTTACGGCGCAGGCGAATCCGCGGGGAATCTTGCCCCGTTCCGTGTCGTCGATCGACCAGCGGAAGCCAATCGCCTGTCCCTCGCTTTCGGGCGTAGCCAGTGCGGCGTCACATTCGGCCAGTATGAAGTCGGCCACTTCCTCGAACGAAGCTCGCCGGTCCTGTATGAAATCATGATCGACTTCGTAGGGTGTGTCCATTAGCGGCACGCCGCCGTAGCGCTTGATTAACTGCAGATAGAGAAAGGCCCGTACGACCCGCACTTCGGCAATCCAGCCGTTCTTCTCGGTTTCGTTGAAGTTGTAGGTCGCCGTGGCAGGGTCGGCCATACATTCCAGAAACGTATTGCACCGCCGGATGGCTTGAAAGCAGTGGTCCCACGGGTCCAGGTAGCTTGCCGTCAACGGGTTGTACGTGGATGAAGTGACGCCGGTATACCAGTCGTAAACGGCGCCGTTTATGCCATCGCTGGCGTCCTGCGCTTCGTCACAGAAGGAAGCCAGCGGGGTGGTTTGGTCCTGATAGGTAAAACCGACCTGCGGAACGGATGAAATGCAGGTATTGTAATAATTCCGGGTACGGTGATACGTACTGAAAATATCATTCAGGGTGACGCGCCCGTCCGAAGGCATGTCCAGGTTTGCACAGGCGCCCGCACCCAGCAGGCACGCTATGGTACAAAGTATGGTGAAAATTCTTTTTTTCATCTCTTTTATGTTTTAAAAGTTAAGACTTATGCCGATATTATACACGCGATAGGGCTGAAACACTCCCATCGTCCCGATTTCCGGATCGATGTAATTGGTACGCATCCGGTCAATGGTGAACAGGTTTTGCGCGTTGAGGGCAAGCCTGATTTTTTCCGAAGCGATCTTGCGGGAAAGGGATGCCGGCAACGTGTAGGCGATTTCCAGGTTCCGCAGGCGCAGGTAAGAAGCGTCCATCACAAAGAAACTGTTGGCCACGTGGTTTGTCGAAGCCGTTAACGACAATGCCGGATAGGTGATTTCCTCTCCTCCGGCGTAACGTTCCGGCGTCCATGCCTGTTGATGAATGTCGTTAAACACGCCCTGAGACATGCTTTCGTACGCGCCGATGCCGGAAACCGTCACGGACGCCTGCGCCGTTCCCTGAAACAGGAAACTCAGTTCAAAGCCCTTGTATTCCAAACCGCCGTTCAGGTTGTAATACAACTGCGGATAGCGGCTGTACCCGATAGGCGCAAGATCTTCATCGTCGATCATGCCGTCGCTGTTCAGGTCCTGGTAGATAAAATCGCCGACACGGGGCGTGCCGAAAGCATACGTCAGGTTACGGCTTGCTTTTTCCGCGTCGGAATTAAACATCCCGTTGCCGTTGCTGTAATCAATCAAGTAGCCCCATTGCTGTCCGGTGCGGAATCCTTCCGTCCGGTAAGGATAGGCGTAGTCTTCGCCCTTTGATGCCTCGTTGATCTTGAGTATCTTGCTTTGATTCCGGTGCACACCGGCGCCTGCATATACCGACATATCCGTGTTGATTTGCCGGCTATAGAGGAGCGATGCCTCAAACCCCCTGTTTTCCATCCGGCCGTTGTTCAGCTTGGGATAATTACCCAGCGCAATTCCCTGGTAAATGGGAATTGTCCCGGCGCTGTTCACCAGCATGTTGTCACACTTGTTGATAAAGTAGTCAAACCGGAGGTCAAAGGCGTTCAGCAAACCGGCTTCTATCCCATAGTTCTGCTTTTTGATTTTCTCGGCCGACAGGTTCGGGTTCCCTTTCAATCCTTCATTCCCGGCCGTGTCGTAATAGTCGAGATACATGAAGCGGGCGTCGCCCAACTGGTCATTCGCATTAATCCCATAGGACGCACGCAATTTCAGACCGGTCAGCAGTTCGTTGCCGGACAGGAAATCTTCGTCGGAAACAACCCACGCCGCAGATATAGCCGGTGTGGCAATATACCTGTGATCGGGATGGAACTGTTCGGAACCGGAATAGCCGAGATCGCCCTTCAGGAAATACCGGTTTTTATATCCGTACAGCGCCGTGACTCCCAGACTTTCCCGCTTGTACGGCAGGATGCGGGCGCCGGTTTCTATTTCCTTTTCCTGCAGCAGGTAAAAAATATACGCCATAGCATCAATGCTGTACTCGCCGAACGTCCGTTTATAACCTGCATTGGCAAAAAGGTTCAGGTTGTAGAAGAATAACGACCCCTTGTTGTACGTCAGCGGCGTATTCTCGTTGGTTCCCTTTTTGGTAAATTCCAGTACCGAATAGTCCTTACTGCGAACATGGCGTTCAAAGTCCTGAGGCGTGTAGGTAATATTGTTGGAATACGTTTGATACGCGACCAGCCCTGTAGCCGACAGGCCGGGCGTCAGGAAACTCATGTCGAGCGCCAAGCCGGCCTGCGACATGATACTCGTTTTCAACTGCCGCACATACCCTGCCCGGTTCAGCAATCCATATACCGGCAAGTCTTCCTGGTCGTGCGTGACGACCTGGTTCCCCGTTTCCGGCGCCTCTTCGTTTATCGGCGTCACCGGCCCGTACATCGTCGGCGGCAAATTGAAGATACGGTTATAAATCGTCGTATTATCGTACCGCGCTGTTTGCTGCCGGTTTACATTTCCGCTCAACCGCAGGAAACCGTTCAGGTAGTTGTTTAACTTCACGTCCACATTCGAACGGAAATTGACACTGTGCACATTTGGCGTCGGATCGTATTTCCGGTCAGGTTCGTCGGTTGTTTTCAGCGGCGAAGACTGGCGCATGTAATGGACGTTCGAGAAATACCTGATCTTTTCCGATCCTCCCGCAATATTCAGCCCTGCCCGTTGCATGTAAGTGATGTCGTTTACGAACATTCCATACCAGTCGTTATTCGGATACAGCGGATTGTTTCCTTCGTTGAACCCGTCGATTACCTCCCGGTCAAACTGGGAATAAGCTCCCAGTCCGTCGTTGACGCCAGCCTGGTTCCGCAGTGCGGCGTATTCGGCCGAGGGAATAAATTCCGGTTTCCGCGTCATTTGCTGGAATGACTGTTCCACGTAGGCTTCAATTTTCTTACTGCCGGCAAAACCGCGTTTGGTCGTGATGATAATTGCACCGCCTGCCCCCTGCATACCGTAAATGGCAGTTGAGGAACCATCCTTGAGGATGGAAATACTTTCAATTTCTTTCGGTGTCAGATAGTCCCAGTCGCCGCTCGGACAGATTACCCCGTCAATCACGATTAACGGAGCCGTCCCATTCACGGTAGAAATACCGCGAATCAGTTTGTTTACACCGGAGTTGGACAATTCGGAACCTACTTCCAGCGTATTCAACCCCAGGAAGCGTCCGGCGAAAGTTTGCGACAGGTCGGCCGTCGGCGTTTTTTCCAGTACGGTGCCCGACACCGTCTCAATCGCTCCGGTAATGGATCTTTCCGGCAGGGAAAAATATCCCTGACTGACGGTTGACGGGTTTTCTTCTTCGCCGTTTTCTTTATCCGCATTTTGTGCGTAGGCTGCCGTCCACAAAAAGAGGCAGCATATACTTGTATAAAATTTTAATCTGTTCATTACTTCAAAATTTTAAATCCTTATTCTTACTTCTGCTCATTTACCATCCCGGATTTTGCCATTTTTTACCGGTCAACGGTTCGAGGCGCGACACTTCGGCCAGAGGCAGCGGCAACAGTAAATCCCTGTTCTGCCAGCCTCCGCGCGGGGTGGTTAATATATTGGAACGCTGATATGAAAACGTGCCGTCCGGGTTCCGGGTAATCAGCATTGCCGTCAGCCATTTACAGGTTTCGTTCAGATCGCCGTCCGGTTTCTGCCAGCGGCGCAGGTCGAAATAGCGCGCTTCTTCCCAGGCCAGTTCTACACGCCGTTCATTATGAATCCGTAAAATCAACTGTTCCTTCGACAGGTCGGCCGGCAAGGCAGGCATTCCCACGCGGGCGCGGACTTCATTTGCCGCTGCTCTTGCTTCGTCCGCATGTCCCGCTTCGGCCGCCGCTTCCGCATAGTTAAGGAGTATCCCGGCCAGCCGGTAGTACTTCCAGTTCGCGTTATTCACTTGATTGGTACCGCAAGCGCGGGGTGTTACCATTTTCCGGTGAAAATATCCGGTTCGCGAGAACGACCGGTTCGACTGCTCAAAACTTAACGCATGTTTTCCACCGACATACGCTTCGATGGTCACCGGCTCATTATCCCAGATAATGATATCTTCGTTCATATATGCCGTCGCATACAAACGCGGATCCCGATTCTTATACGGATCGTTCGGATTATACGTCGTGTTGGCCCGATTGTAGTTCGGCTGGAGATGCCTTTCATCCAGATACGGTTTTGTCAAATCAAGCACCGGCTGTCCGTCGGCCGTTTCAAACGCATCAATCAACTCCTGCGTCGGACAGGTACCGACCTTATACGTATTGGCCATGTTACTGCCGATATAACCGATGTGCCAGACAAATAATCCTCCTTGTTTATGCTGATAAATCGTTTCCTTATCCCTTGGCGTAGCCGAATAGTCGGCATTCTGGCATGCCAACTGATGAAAAGCCGCAGCGCCATAATCTCCGAAGAGTGTAGGGTTGGTACACGTTCCAAACAGTTCATACCCGTTGGCCTTCAGTTCCGAAACAGCCTGTTTACAGGTCTGGTAAGCCTCTTCCCAATGGTCCTGCCCTTCATTGTGCAGGGGGCTGGCGGCGTATAGCATCACCGTGGACTTGAGCGCCCAGGCCAACGCTTTGGTCGCCCGTAAGGCTTCGCTTTCCGTCGTAATACGCCAGGGGAGTTCCTTCGACTGAATCGCGGCGTTGCAGTCTTCCACTACAAACTTGGCTACTTCGTAAACCGACTGCCTCTCCAGTACCGAAAAGTCCGTGTCAAACGGAACGGTTTTATCCAGGATAGGCAGTTTCCCAAACCATTTTATCAGTTCGGTATAGTAGAATGCCCGCAATACGCGCGCTTCGGCAGCCATCCGGTCTCGGTTTGCCTCATTTTTGACGGCCGCCGTTTCAATGTTCTCAAGAAACTGGGAACACAGGCGGATTTGTGTCCAAAAACGACTCCAGTATGCGGAATTGGCCGATCCGCCCACGTCGTTGCTGTTGTAATCACGCATGGCGTGATTGGATGCCGAAACGTTGTCCTTGTATATATCGTATATCAGGTTGCCTCCGGTTCCGTCTTCCGACGTCCATCCGTCATCGCTCGCCGACACGACAGCCGGTTCGAAAAACCGGTAGCAGTAGCCTTTTTGCGGGATCTCCATGTAACAGGTGTTCAGTAATGACTCGACCTTGTCCGGGTCCGCATAAATTTCCTCCATGGTCAATGTGCCGTCCGGAGCTACGTTCAATACATCCGAGCAGGCGGTAAAACCGCAGATGGGAACAATCATAGTCAGAAATATATATTTTGCTTTCATGCCTTGTTTATTTTAATCGGTTAAAACACTACGTTAAGTCCAACATTTATCATTTTGGTAAGAGGATACCTTCCGCTGCTTGCCTGTTCGGGATCTATCGTTTTGACAGGCAATCCGGTGTACATCCATAAATTGTTGCCGTTGACATACACACGAATCCGGTTGATTCCGGTTGACCGGAACAGTTGCTGTGGAACGGTGTATCCTATTTCCGCCGTTTTAAGCCTCAGAAACGAACGGTCAAGCATAAAGAACTCATTCGCCTTGATACTGGAGCCGTTACCCAGCGCCGGATACAGGATTTCTTCGCCGTTCAGGTAACGTTCGGACGTCCATGCGTGCTGCACAGGTTGTTCGCTGTATCTCCATCCGGCGTATGACATCGTACTTTTGGCTATGCCGGAAAACAGGAAGGAAACATCCACATTCCGGTAGTTCAGCGAGCCGCTGAAACCGTACGTGATGCGCGGAATATCGGTATAACCGATGGGCGCCTGGTCTTTCGGGTCAATGATACCATCCCCGTTGACGTCGACATACTTGAAATCGCCCAGCCGGGGTGTTCCTCCTACATTATACTCCGGCAAGTTGTCCAATTCTTCCTGCGTATTGATGTATCCGTTCCCGTTGCTGTAATCAATCAGGTATCCGAAGCCCTGGCCGATACTGAAGCCCGTACTCCGGTAGCGGTATGCATAATCTTCATCCAGCATGGCTTCATCCATAAATATCCGTTTGTTTTCATTGTAGGCATAATTACCCCGAACGGTGAACGACAAGTCGTCGTTGAGCTGTTTCATGTACGAAAGTTCTATCTCGTAGCCCTTGTTTTCCACTTTTCCCATGTTTACCTTGGGTAGATTACCCAGGGCGACACCCTGCAATTCGGGTACCGTACCACGGCTAATCAGAATGCCCTCACGGTTTTCCCTGAACACGTCCACGTTCAGCGAAAGGCTACCCAGTAGCTGGAGGTCTATACCGTAGTTTTGCTTTTTGGCAACTTCCCAACTCAGCTGGTCATTTCCCATTTTCCCCTGCGAGATGTATCTCTCGTAACCCAGGGAAGAAATCCAGCCGCCTCCGTTTTCGGTAATGGAACTTAAATAGAGAAAACGTGTACCACCCAGTTTGTCGTTACCGACTTTCCCGTACGAAGCGCGGAGTTTCAGGTTCGTAAGAATGAGATTGTCTCTCAGGAACTCCTCGTTGCTGACGACCCATCCGGCCGAAAAGGCGGGGAAGAACCCGAAGCGGTTGTTGGGCGCGAACTGTTCGGAGCCGTTATACCCGACATTCACTTCGGCCAGGTACCGGTTGTCATACCCGTAGGTGGCGCGGCCGGAAAAACCAATCATGTTATAGGGCAAGTCGGCTGCGTAATCGCTACTTTCCCAGTTGTCGCGCTGCAACAGGAACATGCCGGTCACGTCGTGAAGACCAAAGCGGCGTACATAATTCAGGGAATACTGCAAATTCATATAATAATAGGAATTCATCCCTTTGGACAGGCGAATTGCGTCGTCCTGATTGTCACGGATTGTACCGTACGAACTCGCTACGTTCGCCGACCGGGCTACATTAAAATTATAGCAATCGTAACTGCGTCGGCCTTCCAGTATAGTGCGGGCTTTTGAATCATACGACATCATGAATTTGGTACTTAATCCTTGCGTAATGAAATCAAGTCCCCAGTCTAACGTCAGTGACGAATTGAGCATCGTATTGGTTTCCTGCCGGTAGCCGCGCCGGTTAATCTCTCCGTAGATACCCCGATCCTGTCCCGTTTGGGCAACGACTTCATTCGCCGGGACACCGTATCCTTCGGCCGTCAGAGGCCCCACATCCGTAGGACGCAAATCGATCACTTTGGAAAGCATATCGCTTATCAGCCACATCAAATCTCCGCTATACAATTCTGTCGCCGGACTGTTCATTTTTTCCAGATAGGAGGCCAGATTCAACGACAGTTTCAGGTTTTTGACGATGTCATAATCTACGTTTCCCCGGAAATTGTACCGGTCCATGCTAAAAGACGGATCATAATTCAGCTGCGACTTCGATTCGGTTTTAAAATTACCGCCCTGCCCGATATAGCCTACGTTCAGGAAATATTTCAGGTCTCCCATTCCGCCGTTCATGTTTGCATTGATACGTGTCTGCGGTGCAAATTTTTTGGTAAATTCCTTAATGGCATACCGGTCCGGATAAAATACAGGATCTTGTCCGCTTTTGTACATCTCAATCATATACGGCGTATATGTTAGATTTTCCTCAGCGATTCCGTCGTTCCTGAAAGCCTGATTCTCCATCTCTGCAAAATCCCAGGAATGAAGTCGGGGAGGAGTTACGGTAAACAGTTGTCCGCTGTAATCGGCCGAAACACTCAGCTCGGCTTTCCCCGTTTCCCCGCGGCGTGTTGTAATCAGTATGACCCCGTTTGCCCCGCGTACCCCGAACACGGCTGTCGCCGAAGCATCCTTCAGGATAGAAACGGACGCAATTTCGTTCGGGTCCAGTGTGTTGATGTTATCGCGCGGTACACCGTCAATCAAAATCAGCGGGTTGGCGCCATTCGTCGTACCAACACCACGCAAATACAGGTTAACCACATCGTTGCCGGGTTGTCCTGAAGTTTGCAGGGCCGTCAGGCCGGGCAACCGTCCGGTCAAAGCCGTCGACAGGTTGGCGGAAGCGCTCTGTTTCAGTTCCTTCGTTTGGATGGACGCCACTGCGCCCGTGACTGAAACTTTCTTCTGCGTACCGTATGCCACGACAACAACCTCCTCCAGACCAAACGTTTCGTCCTGCAGGATGACATCCAGGGAGTTTTTTCCTTTCACGGAAATTTCCTGTGAAACAAATCCGACGTACGAAAAAATAAGGACGGCATCGTCCGGCAGATTGTTCAGGATGAAATCTCCGTTCGCATCCGTGATATTTCCAGTGGTAGTGTTTTTAACCTGAATGGAAACACCGGCAAGCGGTTCGCCCTGACTGTCGGTTACTCTACCTGTGACGGTTTTTCCCGGATTTTGTTGAAAGGCTGTATTCGCCGGCGTCTTTGCATTTTCCGCTTCCGTATCTCGGACAATCACGACCTGATTATCATTGATATGGTACTTCAACCCCAAAGACGTTAATGTCTTTTTCAGAATCTCCTCCACCTCTTCGTTGACGGCGTCGACGGAAATTCTTTCAGACGTATTCACATTTGTCTTACATATAAAGACGTAATCGGTCTTCTTTTCTATTTCGGAAAAGAAGTCGCTCAGTTTCACTTGAGTCAACCGGACTGAGATTGCGGTATTATGACTTTGCACATCAGATGCTTGCACAGATAATCCAATACCGGTAATCATCAGGAATACAATAGTTGATTTGGAAAGACAGTATCTTTTTGCTTTCCTAAATCGGGTTATAAATTTATCTCTCATAGTAACATAATTAATTTATGAAAATTATACTTTTTATTTGATCAATCAGATCGTAAAATAGATTCTAATTTACGGTTTTGTTTATTAGCAGGCGGACTTCTCATGGCTGTCAATATTTTAGGTTCATACTTTTTATGGATATATTCTCTAATTTTATTGTCTTTGATGGCAGGTTTTGTAAAAAGGATATAACTTAACACGATAATAAAAAACATCACAGCACACCTTGCTGGTATGCAGTGATGCTTTAACAGAGACAGGAAGCAATCCGGTAATAAATACGTATTTGTCTGATTTCCAGAGGGGTTTACCCCCCCCCCATTAATTATTGTTAATAATGCAAAAATAATTCTTTGGGGAACGGTTGCTGTCGAACAGGGTAAAACAGACATGGAAAAACGGCTACCCCCCGCATAGCGGGGCAGACTCAAGGAAAACAGGTCGTGATTCGTCTCCCGTAGATTGTTGTTATGCAAAAATCCGTAAGTTGACCGAAAAAAACCAAACGATAGATTGAATAATCTGCTGTTTTGAACCATATTCTGTCTTTTTAATAATTTTCCACTGCAAATATATATAATTATTATATTATT
>JAISYY010000108.1 GCA_031269635.1 Tannerella sp.
GTAAATTAATTACAACGATTGATCTGCCTTATAAATCCTCGAATGTGTGTTTTGGAGGGAGCGATCATAAAACGTTATTTATTACTGCAAGAAAAGGGGTATTCAGCCTTCGAATGAAAGTTACGGGACAATAAATCACTGTTTCTCCGTCAGGTGCAGCCAGAATCTTACGGGTAGGTTTTTTTTATGCAGGCGGGGATTGATGCGTTCTTTGATGGTCATGGCTTTGAAATAGCCTTTCCAGAGATCCTGGAATAGCTTTTCGTCTTCGGCCATTAGCGATTCGTCTAACTTGCCGCTTAACAGGTGGTCGTCGCCGATAAATGTGATTTCTTTGGTGGTGTGCAGGTCGTAGTAATATCCGTATTTGCGGTGGAGATCGTAGATGACCCACGACTGGTCGGAAAAACGATCGGTGAAATGGTCTATCGTCAGCGGCAATGCGTTGTATATGGGTTTGATTGGCGCGAAAAAGATGTTGCCGTCTGCCTTCTGGAAACGGACAAACTGCTTGATGTACTGCGCTTCGTGGCTAACTTTGCGGGCTATCTTTTCAACTTCGAGGATGTCGGCATCGCCAAAGTTATATTCGATCTTTCGGGTTGTAGCAAATGTTTTGCAGATATAGCGGAATAGCAGTTCGTCGCTTCCCTCCAGTTCCGAAAGCCAAACGTACATCAGCATATTGCATACGTTTTTTTCAAGTTTGTTTTGTAAGGCGTTCCATACACGCTTTGAACGCTCCTCGCCGGTTACGACGGTATGCGATGCGTCTGTAAATATAGGCGTTATGTCACCGGCCATAAGAAGTTTATCGGGAAATATCTTCAAGTTGTATGCATCGAAAACAGCGTTTAGCAGCCCTTCAAATGTTTTGTCGTAGAAGAATATTGTCATTGTGGAAACGGTGATTTTTGTGAGATTGAATTAATCGGGGAAAATAATGGATAATTGCCGTTCGTCATTTATCATCTTTTTCTTTTTCGGTTCCGTGAGAATTTTGCGCACATATTCCGGGGTGACTTCGTTAACCGTATTCACCGGTAACTCGCGGCATGTGATGAAATACTTCGCTTTTTTCATCACAATGCCTATTTTTTTCAACTGTTCCGATGTCAGCCGGCCAAAGCGGCGGGCGGATAAAATCAGTTTCGCCGATTTAACGCCGATACCCGGTACGCGGAGTATCATCCCGTAGTCCGCCGTATTCACATCCACCGGAAAATGTTCGGGATGACGCAACGCCCAGGCCAACTTTGGGTCAATCTCCAGGTCAAGGTTCGGAAAGCGGTCATCTACGATTTCATCGGCGCGAAACTGATAAAAACGCATCAGCCAGTCCGCCTGGTAAAGCCGGTTTTCACGTACAAGCGGCGCCTGCCGTATCGCCGGTAGCCGTTTGTCGTACGAATTGACCGGAATGAACCCCGAATAATAGACCCGTTTCATACTCGGACGTTTATACAGAGCGGACGATATGTGCAATATATCCTTATCGGATTCCGGCGTCGCACCGACAATCACCTGCGTACTTTGTCCCGCCGGAACGAAACGCGGTGCGTGACGGAATTTGCGACGGTCTTCCATGCTCTGCAACATCCCCTGCTGAATATACCGCATGGGAGTGAAGACGCTTTGAAAATCTTTATCGGGAGCGAGGAGTTTCAGGTTTTGTTCCGTCGGAATTTCCAGGTTCACACTCATGCGGTCGGCATAAAGGCCGCCTTCGGCGATTAATTCCCAGCTACATCCGGGAATACTTTTCAGGTGAATATATCCGTTGAAACGGTGTGTCGTCCGCAACGCTTTCACTACGCGAACCATCCGCTCCATCGTATAGTCGGGATTCCGTATTACGCCGGAACTCAAGAACAGTCCTTCTATATAATTACGGCGGTAAAATTCAATCGTCAGTTCAACGAGTTCCTCTACGTCGAATGTGGCCCGTTTCAGGTCGTTGCTTTTGCGGTTTATGCAATAGGCACAATCGTAGATGCAATGATTCGTCAGCATTATTTTCAGAAGCGAAACGCACCGCCCGTCTTCGGTGAAACTGTGGCAGATACCCATTCCACCGACGGTATTACCGATTCCACCGGATTGATTATTGCGCACTGTTCCGCTCGTAGCGCACGAAACATCGTACTTTGCCGATTCTGCCAATACTTTCAGTTTTTCTAAAATATTCTCGTTCATGACCAGACAAAGTAAACGATTTTATTCCGGAAAAAGAAATAAAGACAGCAGAAGTTATTAACAGTGCTTCGGACGTTTTATTACAACCATCCATCCGTATCAACCGGGGTAGGGTTTTTAAAACAACAACGCTACGAACAGTTTGAAAAAAGGATCGGCAATAAAATATTCGTCATTCATTTTGATTTTCCAAATGATTTTCCGGAACCGAATCCGATGTTGGGGGAGCCTTAAAAACTCACTTGTTCCATATAAAACCGGTTACTGTTCCAGTAGTTCCATTTCGTTATTTTGTAATCCTGGACAGAAGCGTAAGCCAAGCCCCCACATAAAACCATTAAACGATCCTTTCGGGTACCGGTATGACCAAAATGACGGTTTTTACCCGTTTTTGTATCATCGTTATTCGGATATATTTTTAATTCAACTTTCGCAAGTGTAATAACAAGTGCTTTCATTGAAACAGTAATTTTATAGTATTCATTGTTAAAAACATTTTTCCGCTGTCTGTCAATGAAATAAAACCATGTTTTTCATAAAACAAACGGGTATTTTCATCCAGGGGGTCAACAACTACGGCAAAAGAACCGATCACTTTAGACAGTTCATCACTTCGTTTCAATGCGTCGATCAGCAAAAATTTTCCGACATTCATTCCCTGGTAACGAATGTCAACCGCCAATCGACCCAGTAATGTTGTTGGAATGGAAGAATATGAAGGTGGCAGTTTTTTTCTGAACGGCTCTGTTACCAATTCTATGGGGATACTGTTATTGGACAACGTGTAATATCCTTTTATCCGGTTGGCAAGTGCATCATTCCATATAAAACAGACAGATAAATTTCGTTTGACATCCTGATTTGCCTGAAAATGAAAATAATTATCAAGCATTGGTTTACCGCAGGAAAAGTCTTTTCTGTTGTGGCTTGTGTTCAAGGGTTCTGTGATAAAATCATTCATTGTCCGGCAATTAGCTGATTGTATTCCGTAACGGCTTCTTTCAAATCCTGATTGGGTTCTATTTGTTGCATGATGGCATTGAAAAACATTTCGCTGTCCCGTTGGGAGGCAATTATTTGCCCATTTTCTTCAACGATTGATTTGGCTTTTTCCATAGCCGTCGAAATGATAAAGTCCGTCAAGTTACGGTAGCCTCCTATTTGGGCAGCCTTTTCAAAAAAAAGTTTCTGTTCCATCGGTAAACGGGTGTCAAAACGTGTTGTTTTTGTTGTTCTTTCAGTGATCATAATTGTATTTTTTCTGCAAATGTACGGATTTTTTCCGTACAAACAAAACTTGTGCTTTCTTTTCCCTGTCGCAAAAATATTCAGGCGAAATATAATCCGCTATTAAAAATGGATTTTTCGCCCGGTGATAACAGCGGTTTCCGCCTTTTGCCGTCTTTCCAAGCAAGCGAATGACTGTTTTTACTTGTATTTGTATCATGGTTATTCGGATAAATGAATTAATTCTGTTTAAACATTCTTCCATACCGGTTTTTCCGTATTGCCATGCATGTAAGAAGAACCCTGTACATTTTTTGCGCTAACTTTTTCCGATCAAAATCATTTGCCAGGCAAGCACATCCATCCTTGCATTTCCTGTAAAATTCCGTGTCATTCAACAGTTTGTCGATTCCTTTAATAAAATCTGTTTCGTTTTCCGGTTCAAAAGATATTCCTGCATGATATGAATCGATGATTTCTTTGGCTTCGCCTTCCACTCCCAGCAGAACCGGAATCTGCATACCTGCATTTTCAAATATTTTGGAGGGAATAACTGTTTTGAACAGGTCGGATTTTTTCAGATTAACAAGCGCTATATCCAATATGGAAATATATTGTTTCACCTTTTC
>JAISYY010000147.1 GCA_031269635.1 Tannerella sp.
CAGGGAATCGTCCGGTTCCGCCACGTCCGATCCTGCTTCCGGAATATTTTTAATATCCTTCCTGCCGAACGAGAACGGCACACGTGTCGGCGGAAGACATGTCTCATTATTGCATACCATATATTCGACTTCCCCGGAAACGCCGAACTTCCGGTGATCCGTCATTTTTATTTTCTGAATAAAAGTAACCGTATTCGCATACCAGCGAAGTTGCATGTTAAAAGTCTGGTCAAAAACTTCCACCGGCGGAACCGAAGCGAAAGGTTTACCTGTAAGTTCCGCCCCGCGCACATGCTTGAAAGATATGGATGTAGATATAGGGCCTCCTTCGGGAAGATTCATATCATACAAATGCCATCCGTTTTCGATCGTTGCCGTCATCAATATCTCCTTTTCCGCAGAAGGGAGATCCTTTAATTCAAATGACCACTTGACAGGGTCATAAATCTGTGCATGCATATTTAATAACGAAAAAAATATGCATAACGAAAAAAATATTTTCTTCATACCTGTTATCACTCCTAAATTACAAGACTCCTGAAACTCACACACCCCTACCCTACCCTATCCCGGCAAGGAATACGTCCCGTCTCATATCAAAAATTCACATTAAAACCTGCCATTGCAGTAAACGGCTGCAACGGATAACCATAATACAATTCCTGCCGCTGGAACAGTAAATTATTGAACTGCGCATAAATCCCGAAGCTGTCGGTAAACTTCCACGTTGCACGCAAGCTCAAATCGTTTACCGTGTTCATTTTTACATTTTCTTTATTCACATACGCATACATACCCGACGCCATACTATAATCAAGGCTCAATACAAGCGGTTTGAGCGGACGCACATTGACGCCTGCATTTATTGTCAAGACGGGCTTTCCATACGCTTCTATTTCATCATTTTCGTCCGGAAGGACAGCCGGCGCAAAACCGTTTTCCTGTGCATCAGGACGTTTAAACGTATAATAATTATACAGTCCTTTCAGATAAAAATCAAACACATGCTTATGGTCGTATTTCAGCGTTGCACCGGCCTGGATACGCTGGGTCACCGGCTGAAAAACCGTACTGACATTGTTAAAACCATTTTCTATCCGCGACGAAGACGGATTATAAAAAACATCCGACTCCGTATATTTATATCCGGCAAACAGGTCGAACCACAGACCGGCAGAGGCGCTGCTGCGTATTCCGAGTTTCGTGTCGGCCCATGTCCGGGATGCCTCCGGTGCAACAGCTGGATTAATATAACGGTTAAGGCGCGATAATTCATACATCGTATTCGATTCGATGCCCCCGCCAAGATTAATATAAAACAGACTCCGGGTTGCAACAGGAACATCAAGCGCTATATTCGGCGAAACAAACACATCGGTTTCATCCCGGGAAACAAGCATAAAATTCACTCCCAGCAACAATTTCAGGTTATCGTTCTCCAGACGGTAATAGGGGTTTAACGTGACCTCGTAACGATTATCAAACGCAACGCTGTCAACCGTAAAAGGGGGGTAAGCAAGCAACTGATAATCCGTCAAAGCAGGCGCCGTATAAACCAGCATATTCATTTTCAGGTCAACGCCGAAACGTTGCCCGTTATTGACGGGGGAGTTAAGACCCAGATTCAACCCGATATTGTTTTCCGTCATTCCGGCGGAAAACTTGCCCAAGGCATATTTCTGATTAAAATTCTTATAATCGACATCAACATGATATCCGGGAGAGGATGTTTCGCCGGAAGCAATACCGGCATATACATTTATATAACGGTTGCCCTGGTTTGTCGCCGAATCACCGGCAACGGCAGGCGCCCCGTCAATAGCTGCCGGTATTCCGTAATAGTTAAATGCCGAATAGCCGAAATTCCCGCCCAAAGAAAGCGTTGCCACATCAAAACGGTGCTTGAAATCAAGTCCGCCTAAATTTTCATTCAGTTTAGCCTTACGTGTTCCAAGGCTGTCGGCCTGGAATTTCACGTCCCCGTTCGTCGAACGGTGGGAGAAAAAGATGCCTAACTTATCCCGGCCGGTATTAAGCAAGTGGTAACCGAAGTCACCATTGAAATTCATTAACATTCCTCCCGCAAAATGCAGGTATCCGTTACGCTTATCATGCCCTACTTCCGTCATGAACGTAGCTGCCGGAAGCACATTTACCTCTTTACCTGTCGTTGATACCGGTACGGCATAATCCGAATAGACAATCGGGCGTTTTGAAATATTCACCTCACGGACAACCGGAAGTGTATTAATTTTAACGGCATCCTGTACGATCGGATCATATTCCCGTTCGAGCGTCATCTCACGGTTGAGGTTCTGCTGCCGGTCCGCTCTTTCATTTTCGGCTTCTTCCTTATTTTTATCCGGCTCCTGTGCAAAACCGGGCATACTCATCCCCAGCAAAAACGCTGTTATCATCACCATTTGTATCTTACGCATTACCATGGCTTATTTATTTTTTAAATTTTCCAATCTTTTTTCTATCATACGGTCTATATCTTCGCTTCCGCTATAATTCCGTTTAAGCGAAGCGAGATACTGACGCGCCTGAAACGCATCTCCCTTATCAATATAAATATCGGCAAGGAGGATAAAGCCGCGAGCCAGCCAGTACTGATGCGGCGTACCTTTTTCTATAAAGTCAAGCAACTCTTTTTCCGCACGCGCTACCTCTTTGCTGTCATAATAAGACTGTGCAAGTTGATATTTGGCTTCCGCGCCGTATTCCGTACGTGTATCTTTGCTTAACACCACCAAATCGGCAATCGCCTTACTGTTTTCACCCATCCTAAGGTACGACCTGGCACGCAGATAACGCGCTTCCGACTCTACTTCCGGCGAAAGTTTCGTGTCTTTCAGCAATTCGCTGGCGGCTTCCAGCGCTTCGGCGTCATTCCCCGTGTACCGGACACATCGCATAATACCAAGTTTTGCCGCTTCACGATTCTCACGCGATTCGGCTACACGCTGCAGTTCACGGAACGAAAGGATTGCTGCCGCATAGTCCTTTTCCATGTATTCCATTTCCGACTTACGGGCAAGCGATTCTTCCCTGAATTTCGTGTCACCGCTGTTCAGGACAAGGGCAAACAGTCTTTTGGCTTCGGCATAATCTTTCCTGTCAAAAGCTATTTTTGCAAGGTAATAATTTGCATTCGAGCTGAAAGCGCCCTCCGGGAATGACCGCAGGTAATTCTCAAGACTTTGCCGTGCACCGCCAAAGTCGCCTCTGGTAAAAAGCCTTTCCGCCGCCAGGTAGGTAAGCGAATCCTGTTCGCTTATCTCAATATGCATGCTGCCATCCAACGCGTTCACATAGGAAGCATACGAACTGATATCATTCATGTCGATATACACGGATTTCAGATCCTGAACCGCCACTTTCGCTTCTTCGCTTCCCGGATATTCGCCGATAACGCGCTTATAGGCTTCGACGGAGCGTTCCAACTGGTTGTTATTGTAGTATAACAAACCGAGCTGCACGCCGGCTTTCGGGGCAAGACTGCTTTGAGGATACTGATCCAGCAGGATTCTGAATGACAGAGCGCCTTCCTGGAATTTTTCGAGCAGCACATTCGTGCGTCCCCGTTCAAAAAGAGCGTCGTCGACATACTGGGATTCCGGAAATTCGTTGATAACACGCTCCATCATGTTTATTTTCCCGTTATAATCCCTTTGAAGGCCCAGCACGAAACCTCGCTGGAACAAGGCATAATCGGCCGAAGAGGGTTGAAGCGTCACCGACCGCGAATAGTTAGCTTCCGCCTCGGCAAACTGACGGCCGTAAAACAAGCAGTCGCCGATACGGTTATAGGCATCCGCAAACGATTTAACGCCCTGGTTCCTCTCCAGCGTCACGTAACGGCGGAAGGCTATCAGCGCCTGCTCGAAATCGCGGCGTTTAAAATAACAGTAACCGAGGTTATAGTAAACAAGCGAATAAGCGCCCGACAGGTTTTGTTTCGCCATGCCCTGATAGGAATGAAAGTCGGAAATTGCATTTGAATATCTTCCCGTACGATAGTACGATTCGCCACGCCAGAAAAATGCATCGGTGCGGGCTTCGGTGTTATAGTTCCCCTGATCTATCGTCCGGTTGAAATAATCAATGGCCTTTTCCATATCGACATCCATAAATGCCTGGTTTCCTAACTGGAACAATATATTTTGTTTGGCCTCCAGGATTTTCGTACTCGGCCGGCGAATCTTGTTGATCGACTCCAGCGCCGCATCGTAATTATTTGAAGTAAGATAGACTTCCACAAGATAATCGTTCACTTTATCGGAATACTGCGATTCCGGGAAGTCATTCAGGAATTTCTCAAAAGCCTTGACGGATTCCCCGAATCCGGCAAACGAGGTTTCATGTATCAGGAGTGCATAATTATAGAGCGCCGTCTCCTGCGTTTTCCTGTTAAAGGTCATCGCCCCGGCCTGGTCAAATGCCATACGCGCATTGTTTTTATCGTTAAGTTGCAAATAGCTGTGTCCGAGATAAAGGCTCGCGTTCTGGGTAAGTTCATCTTCGTCGGTTACCGTCTGCGAAAGCGCACCCACCGCGTTCTTGTAATCCCCGCGGTTATATTCACAAACACCGAGAATATACAGTTCATCCCGCGACGGCGAATCTGTTGATGAGATATATTGCTTCAACATGGTTGCCGCTCTTGCCTGATTTCCGAGTTGATAATACGAATTTCCGGCAATCCGGTACAGTTCCGTATTGTTGCCGCTGCCGGGATAAGTGCGCAGCAGGCGTTCGGTAAGTTTTACGACCTCGTCATAATTACCTTCTATAAAATGAATCTGCGCGATGTAATAGTTTGCCTGTTCGCGGTATTCGGGATTCATCTTTAAGCGGTTAAATTCCCGCATCGCTTCATCATACTTTCCTGTTGCATAATCTATGTATGCCACATAATAGGTAGAGGCTTGAGAATATTCGCCGTCAAATTCGCGAACCGTCACAAAAAGTTCGCGTGCATCTTCCAGATCCCCGTTCTGCATCCGGGAATAACCCAGCCGGTAGTTCAGGGCCTCCTTCTGTTCATCGCTCAAGGCATCCGTACGCACATCCGCCAGCCGGTTTGCCGCACGCGTATAATCTTCCCGTTCAAAATAGCCGGTCCCGATTAAGAATGTAGCTTCATCGCCATAAGGCGAACCGGGATACTTTTCAAGGCAGGATTCCAGTATTTCCACCGCATTCTCCCTGCCCTGCCCGAACGCTATAAAGGCAAGCATATAATCGGATTCCTGTACAAAATTACTGTTTGTTGCCACTTTTTTATATGCTTCCAGTTTATCTACACATCCGGCATAATTCTTCAATTCAAAGAACGCCTTCCCTTCTGCAAACAGCCTGTCCGCCGAATCAAACTGACCGGAACGTTGCCCGCTTGCTGCAAAACTTGCAGCTACAAGACACAACGGAATAATGATTTTTTTACCTGTATTCATATTATTATTTCATATATGTGATGCAAAGATAGAAAATATCCGCGTTATTATACAAAAAAAGGATACCCATTTTATGAATATCCTTTTATCCTTACAAAAATTCAGGAATATCAGTTATCCTTCACTTCCCAGCCCAGTGCGCTTGCACCGAGGACAGCCGCATCGCTTTCTTTCAGTTGCGACACAAGCAGCTTCGTTTTCCCCTGGAAGACTTTAAGCATATTCGCCTCCATCGACCGTTTCACGGGATTCAGAATCAACTCCCCGGCTTTTGTAAGTCCTCCGAAAAGGATGATCGCTTCCGGGCTGGAAAACGCTACGAAATCCGACAACGCTTCTCCCAGTATATTACCCGTAAATTCAAATATTTCGACAGCAAGCAGATCGCCTTTGACGGCCGCGTCATACACATCTTTCGACGTGATTTCTTCCGGATTGAGATCGCGCAGTAAGCTCTTTTCCGTGCGGGTCATCAGGATCTCACGTGCCGTACGGGCTACTCCGGTAGCCGAAGCGTAGGCTTCGAGACATCCGTGACGGCCGCAACCGCAAAGGCGTCCGTCCCGGCGCATCGTCACATGCCCCAGTTCGCCGGCAAAACCGTCATGACCGTACACCAGCGTCCCGCCGATGACGATTCCGCTGCCTACGCCCGTGCCAAGTGTGATTTCGATAAAATCCTTCATCCCGCGTGCGGCGCCATACGTCATCTCGCCGATTGCCGCCGCATTCGCATCGTTGGTAAGCGTAACGGGGATATTATACGTTTTCTCGCTGATAAGCTGCGCCAGCTCTATTTTCCCTTTCCACGGCAAATTAGGCGCAAACTCAATACATCCGTTAAAATAATTCCCGTTAGGCGCTCCTACGCCTATCCCTTTAATCTTCTCCGGACCGCCCGCTTTCGCAATGACTTCCTTCATTCCCTCAGCCAGCGCTGATACATAATCGTTCACATCTTCATATATACCGGTCTTTATCGAACCGTTATAAAGAATTGTCCCTCTCGCGTCTACGACTCCGAACACGGAGTTGGTACCGCCAATATCAATACCTATTACATAAGGCTTCTCCATTCTTGTGTGTGTTTAAATAA
>JAISYY010000296.1 GCA_031269635.1 Tannerella sp.
CCTGTACTTCCCAGTTTTGCCAGGGGCAGGCCTTTTGCATCATAGGGATTTTTGACGTTGGTCATATCTGCATCAGTCGAGGCTGCGCCGTTTGCCGCCACAAGTGAAATGCCTGCACCTATAACTCCTTTTATAAAATCTCGCCTGTTCAAATCATCCATCCTGTTCCATTTTTTAAAGAAAGCGCCCAAAAATAAGAATTAAAAATTACTTTTGGGCGTTTCTATATACATCATTTTATTTCCACAACGGGTGCTGTTCCAGATTCGTATTCCGTCCCAATTCATTTACGGGAACAGGATATACGTAATATTTCTTGTTTGCACCGATGTTAATTCCTTTGCGTGCCACGCGCTCTTCCATACAGTTCAACCGCTTGTAATCGTACCAGAGATGCCCTTCAAAGCATAACTCAACCACCCGTTCCCAGATAAGCGCCTTATTAAACGCCTCTTTATCCAAACCGGAAAGACCTTCAAGCCCGGCGCGTTCCCTGACGAGGTTTATACCGTAATATTTGTCGTACGCTCCGCCCGAACCGGCGTTATTCACCGCTTCGGAATGCATCAGCAATACATCCGAATAGCGTGTGAAATGGTAGTTGATATTGGAATTTTGATCGCCTGTGCCGGTTTCGTCGGGATCGGTGTATTTCCAGGTATGAACCAGTCCCCTGTTTACGTCGAAATCTTCACCCCAAACTTTTATTTCCCCGGTTTTCGTATCTCTGAAAGATAAGATAATATTTGTCTCCAGGCGTTTGTCGCCGGGATTTAAGGCAAGCATGTCTTCATAAAAACTCATGGTACCCCCGAACGAAGACCAGCCGGCCATTCCGCAAACATTCTGGTCGCGAATGCTCGACATATTGACCCAGTTCGACCCGTTCAGGTTTTGATGAAATTCCGCGTCAAAGATATATTCCCGGTTATGTTCTCCCGCTTCTTTGAAGTTTATTCCGTAATTGGGATCAAGCCCGTAAACGCCGGAACTGATGATTTCTTCACATTTGGAAGCGGCCAGCGCGTAGTTCTCCGTTTTATTCCAGGGATAGCCCGCCATTGTGAGGTATGTTTTCGCCAGGAACGTTTGGGCGGCGCCTTTCGTCGCACGTCCGACGTCCGTTCCCGAATAGTTGACGGGAAGTGCGGATTCCGCAAACCGGAAGTCTTCAATGATTTGCGCAAACACGTCATCGCTTGTTCCCATGTTAGGAAGATTCTGGTCTTTCTGTTCGGACGACGTCGTCAAGGGGACGTTGTCGAACAGGCGTATCAGGTAGAGATATGCCAGTCCGCGCACAAACCGTGCTTCACCTTCCAACTGTTTGATTCTTGCAGGGTCGCCGTCGCTGATGCCGGGTATTTTTTCAATGCTTATGTTTGCCCGGAAGATCACCTGATAAAAGAATTTCCATACAAGTTCAATCCCGTCCGTATTTGCCGTCCACGTGTAATCCTGAAATGCCAGGCGATACGGGACGGTAGATGTTTGCGCCGAGGAACATTCCGCCGGGTATTCGCCGATCATTAATGCTGCACGGTGGAATGATATGTCGCCATCCTCCGAACTGACAAGCCTGCCGTAAATGGCGTTTACGGCAGCTTCTGCATCTGCTTCCGTTTTGTAAAAGTTGTTGGGCGATATAAAGTCGTACACTCTTTCTTCGAGGAAAGCGTCAAAACAGGACGTGAACATTCCTGTAAACAGGAATCCTGCAAATAATATTTTATAGATTGATTTCATGATGATTTTTATTTAAAATGTTAGTAAACTAAAATACGATATTTACCCCCAGCGTAAACACGCGGCTTGTCGGATATGGGTTCCAGTCGATACCCGGCTGCAGGTTGCTTCCGCCCTTGCTGCTTACTTCGGGGTCAAAGCCCGAATAACCGGTTATGGTAAGCAGGTTCTGTGCGCTCATATAAAGCCGGAGGGATTCGACGGATCTTTTTACCGGGAAACGGTATCCCAGTACAACATTCTTTAAACGGATATAGGAGCCGTCTTCGATCATCCATGAGGAAAGAGGCAAATAAGCATGTGGCGCCGTACGCGGAGCCGGGATATTTGTGGCGGTATTTGACGGCGTCCAGTAATTCAGCATGTCGCGGCGCTGTGAAGCAAAAGGAGCAATCATTGCATATTCACCCCGTCCGAGCTGCAGAATGTCATTCCCGTAACTTCCGTTCACGAAGATACTCAAGTCAAAGTTTTTATAAGAAAAATTATTTGTCCAACTGAAGATAAAGTCGGGATTGGGATCCCCGATAACAGCCCAGTCTTCGCGGCCAATTTTACCGTCCTGGTTCAGGTCTTTGAATTTCGGTGAACCCAAACCGTCGTTTGTCAATGCTTTGGGATGTTTGGCAACCGTTTCTCCACTGGAATTTACAATGGTCGCATCCAGCATTTCCTGCGTTTCAAATACGCCGTCATATACATAATAATTCCATATCCCGACGGGATAACCTTCTTCCATCCAGCTTCCGTCGACCCGCAGGTGGCCGGACAGATAACCTCCGGGTCTTCCCGGTGTAAAGCCGGGTAAACTTACCACTTTGTTCCTGTTCATGGAATACATCAAACCGGTGTTCCACGCAAAAGCTCCCGGATTATTGCCTGTTATCAGGTCATAGTTCAATCCGAGTTCAATACCCCAGTTGCGCATCGTTCCGTGATTGCTGAAAATTGAACCGAAGCCGGAAGATAAGGGTATGGATACGTCCCACAACAAGTTTTCCGTATTCTTGTAGTAATAATCCGCCGTGAAATTCAGACGATTGTTAAACATTCCGAAATCTATTCCTGCGTCGAAAGTGGACGTTGTTTCCCATTTAAGGTCTGAATTGGGGATTTTATTCGGGGCGAAACCGGTAGCCTTGGCTCCTCCCAGGTTGTAGGAATATTGCGACAGGCTGGCCAGTGAAGCGAAGTTGCTAAATTCCTGGTTCCCGGCCAATCCGTAGCTCACGCGCAGTTTTAAGTTGCTTAACTGCTCGGCGTCTTCCATAAAAGCCTCTTCGGAGACACGCCATGCAACTGCGGCCGAAGGGAAAAATCCCCATTTGTTATTGGCGCCGAATTTCGATGAACCGTCGGCGCGTCCTGTCAACGTAAGCAGATAGCGGTCTGCATAATTATAGTTGACCCGCCCCAGCCAGGATGCCTGCCGCGGAGAATTTCGCCAGGACGAAGGAACGCCCTTTGCCGCACTTGCCGAACCCATGCTGTTATCCTCGAGCAAATCGTTTACAAATCCGGTAACAATGCTTTGTCCGCCTAAATACTCAAAAGTTTGCAACGTCAGTCCGCCTACCGCGTTAATCGAGTGGTCGCCAATCCTGGCGCTGTACGTCAAAAGATTTTCGTTCAGGTAGGAAGTCGACCTGTTCCACGATTTGGATGCAACGCCATTCTCGCTTTCCCCCTGGTATATGGTGGAAGGATAATACACGTCGCGGAATGCATTCGAATAGTCCGTACCTCCGCGAATTTCCAGACCCAAGCCTTTGAGGAGCATATCCAGGTTAAATTTAACGGATACATTCGCCATAACCCTGTCTATTGTTGAATAGTCTTTGGACAGTTTTGCCAGCCCGTAGGGATTGCCCGTTGTAACGCCGTAAGGCGTCTGGTTCATGGTCGAGAAACTTCCGTCTTCGTTATATACATACATGGTAGATGGAAGCGCCAAAGCCCCGTTAATGACACCGCCTGCCGCGCCACCCCCGTCACCTTCCGAAGAAGCTACATTCGCAAATGTACGGCTGGCCGTCAGCGAGGTCTGTACGGTTATCCAGCGGGACAGTTTTGTATCAATATTGGCACGCAGGGAGGCGCGTTTTAAATCCGAATTGATCACGACACCTTCCTGGTCGAAATAATTGCCGGTTATTGCGAACTGCGTGTTTTCGGAACCGCCGTTTATACTCACCTGGTGGTTATGCATCAGGGCTTCCCGGAAAATAAGATCCTGCCAGTCGGTGCTGTTCGTACGATAATAGGACGGGTCTTTCCATTTCTCGTTAACCCCGCCGTATATAGGCGCCAAACCTGCATTTGCCGCGGCAATGTTGGACATTGTTGCAAATTCTTCCCCATTCATCATATCCATTTTCTTTGCAATGTTTTGAACGCCGAAATAACCGTCGTACGAAACCTTCGTCCGGCCCGTTTTTCCTCTTTTTGTTGTTATCAGCACCACTCCGTTAGCTCCCCTGGAGCCATAGATAGCCGTTGCCGAAGCATCTTTAAGGATTTCAACCGATTCAACATCGTTCGGATTGATCGTAGCCATGCCGTTATTAGCCAGCGAACCGCTCTGATATGCCGCAGCCATGCCTCCGGCGGCAATGGGGAATCCGTCGATTACGAAAAGCGGCCCGTTTCCGCTTGAGAGGGAATTACCGCCGCGTACACGTATGGAGAGTTGCGATCCCGGAGCGCCGGATGCGCTTACAACCTGGACGCCGGCGGCCCGTCCCTGAATACCCTGGTCGAGCGATGTCATAGGCAGTTTTTGCAATTCTTCCGATTTGATGGACGACACGGAACCTGTCAGATCGCTTTTCCTCACCGTGCCGTACCCTACGACGACGATTTCTTCGAGCGCACGGGTGTCTTCCACCATCGTTACATTAATTACGGTTTGACTGCCTGCCGCGATTTGTTGCGAAACGAAGCCGATATAGCTAAATTCCAATACGGAATGGCTTCCCGCGACTTCAATCGTATAAGCGCCGGCAATGTCCGTAACCGTTCCCCTGGTTGTCCCTTTTACGGTAACTGTTACCCCCGGTAAAGGATCGTTCAAGGCATCCTTTACTACTCCTGTGATTTGTTGTTGAGCAAATACCGATACCGTACTCAACAGAAACACGGACATTATCACCGTCCGTTTCCTTAGTAAACCAATGATTTTTTTCATTTTTTTCATGCGAGATAGATTAATTGATAAAATAATAATAATTGTCGGCACAAAGATATTTGTTACCGTTTCTCACGGATAGAACAAAATGGCTGTTAACTGACACTTTTTCGCAAAATGACGCGGGGATATAAAAAAATACCGGTTTGTGCAACAAAAATGCACGCAGGGAAAAGTGTTTTGTTTATCATAGTCGTTTTTGCACACAAAAAAAGCGTGCAAACCTTCGTTATGCCGGTTTGCACGCTTTTTTCCATTTAATATGATTTTCAGGACTACCGTGATTTTTTATCACATAAATCATCGAAATTTACAATCCTGCCACCGTAACCCCATCCACGTTTTCGTCCCATTGGATGCGTTCGTCCCAGGTAGCTTTTTTGCTTTCGCTACGGCGGTCAAAAATGAGCAGGTAGGCGGGTATGTTTTTATCAAAACGGTCGCGGTAACGGAGCGTCTGTTCGAGCGCCTCGTCAAGTAGCGCGTTATAACTGTCGTAGTCGTGCCGGATTTTTATCTCGATCACACAGCGGTAATCCTCATATTCTACAAACAGATCCATCCGTCCACGGCCGGCACCCACTTCACGGTCAATCCTTCCGCCGCCATTCAGGATCCGCTGCATAAACGCCAGTAACAGCAAATGCGGGAACGCTTCCGTATAATCCGATTTGGCTTCCCATATTTCGGAATACCTCCGCCAGAACTTTTGAAATTCCTTCAACAGACTGTCCATGTCCAAGCTGCCGTCCGGTTTTTGCCATTTGAAGTTGGAAGGCGGCGGCATCATGATCTGCATGGCGGAATTTACAACCCGCGTAAGGATTTCCGTATATATGGGATTGGATATGGTCAGTCCTTTTTTCGTGTCAAACGTCACCAGTCCCATATCCATTGCCTGCCGTACTCCCGGACTGTCGAGGTTCAGATCCATGTTCATTTCGCCCGAAATGACGGTTTCAACAACAGGCTTTACCGCTGCATCCTGCATCCGGTAAACTAATGAATCCAAATGCGTTTCACGCGCCTCAACCATCTGTTGACGCGCCTCGACAACATGCTTTAATTCGACTGTTTCGGTGCTTCTGTAATCCAGAATTTTGATAGTGGCGCGCTTGAAAAGGTTGTTCACAATCCACGGCTGCCCCTGCGACTGTTCCCAAACATAATCCAACGCTTCCTGCGTGATTTGCTGTCCCGTTTCGGCTGTCCGTTGGGCAAAAAGTTTGGTTACATCTTCTTCCGGAAAATTCTTTAACAGGATGGAATCTTCCTTGATGTTAAACGGCGAGCCGGGATTCGGCGCCACGCCGTCCTTGCTTTCCGTAAGATAATCCTTCAAATCCCTCATGCCGACAAGCGCGACGGATATGGGGAAATTTCCTATTCCGCGCGAAGCAAAGCCGCC
>JAISYY010000217.1 GCA_031269635.1 Tannerella sp.
CGAACAGCATGACGATCAAATGCTTGCGGGTATCGAACTTCTTTACATAGCATTCCGCGTCGTGGTGCTTCGATATTTTGTTGATATTCACACCGTTCACGAAAAATAATAGCTGATTCGGTAGCAGCTGTCCGGTAAAATTTGTACTTTTGCTCACAGGTTTCTTTGTTTTGTTCTGATTGCAAAGATAACCTTTGAGCGGGTTATTACAAATTTGGCCGCTCTATTTTTTTACCGGACAGTAGTGATTTTGTCTATATGTTCGATAAAACGCTGCAAATATATAATTTGTTTTAACAGGGTGTTCCTTTTTTTGTAGGCTTTGCAACATGGGTTTTAGATTATTTCTTTATTTTGATTGTGCTTTTGCCGTTCGACGTCCGGATGACATTTATTTGTACGCTAATCCGTTCGGTCATTTCGGCGACGTGCGATATGACCCCGATCTTTCGTCCCTGTGTGTGCAGGTGTTCGAGTACATCCATGGCGGTGCGCAGCGTTTCGTTGTCGAGCGAACCGAATCCTTCGTCGATAAATAGCGATTCTACTTTCATCCGGTTTGACGACAGGGACGACAGACCCAGCGCCAGCGCGAGGGAAATCAGGAATGATTCGCCTCCCGACAGGGAATGAACCGTGCGCACTTCGTTGAGCATGCCGGTGTCGATTATCTGCAGCGCAAGCGTATCGGGGATGCGTTGCAGCTTGTATCTCGGCGAAAGTTCCCGGAGATGTTTGTTCGCATACGTAAGCAGCGTTTCCAGTGTGTATCCCTGCGCTATTTCTTTAAATTTATTCCCGGATGCCGAGCCTAATAACAGGTTCAGTTTTTTCCAGTTTTCCGAAAGTTCGCTTTTTGCCTTCAGTTCGCCGGACAGGCTTTTTATCTGTTCCCTGGCTTTGGCGTCGGACGACAGTGAAACGCCGATCAGGGTCAACCGGTTATTGAGGTTTTCAACAGATGCGTTTTTTTCCGCAAGCGATTTTTGCAGATGCTCCTTCATCTCGTTTTCGCCGGTGGGTTTCGATTCGGAGCGGTTGTGCTGTTCCGCGTTTTTCCGGCGTTCCGCAAGGGTTGCTTTTGCCTCCGTTTCTGTTTCGGCAAGTATTTTTAACGCCTCTTTTTCCCGTTGTATCCAGGCGTTGTCTTTGCTTAACAGTTCCGTTAACAGTTCGTAGGTGATGTTGCCCGTATCTTTTATCCGGCGGTTGATTTCACGCTGTAACGATTCGTGCTTTTCGTCCGCCTGCGCTATGTTTTTTTTGATTTGGCTTAAGATACCGTTCAGGCTTTCCCGTTTGGCCGTCAGGCTGTTTTTGTTTTCGACGGCGGTTTTTACTTTTTCCGATATTTCTTTTTGCCGGCCGGCGAAGTATTGTTCGGCCGCATCGGCCGGTTTCCCGTGCAGCGCCTTCGACCTTTCCAGCAGCAACTGTTCTTCCGTTTCCCGGTGGACGGCAAGTTTATCCTTTTTACCGTTCAGGTTTTCAACATTCTCTTTTTGTTTGTTTTTTTCATTTTCAAGATTCAGATGCAACCGGTTTATGTCTTCCCTCATCTTCGCCAGTTTCTCGGTATTGCTGTTCCACAGGGCGGTTTTTGCAGTCAGGAAATCTTTCAGATCCGCCCTGTCGAAAAGTTTTTTCCATTCGGGTATTGCCGGCAGGTGTATGTCCAGGATCCCGTACGCATGGTTGTATTGTGTGGTGTAATTTTCAATTAATGCGGACAGGCGGGTGTTTTCGTTTTTCAGCTTTTCCGTTTCGTTCGTCAGGCGTTCCGTCTGTTTTACATTTTTTTCTTTCGCGCTGTTCAGTTCCTGTTCTTTCATTCGCCGTATATCTTCGGGCTTTGCTGCGGGATGATGCGTGCTGCCACATACGGGGCAGGGTTGTCCCTCGATCAATCCCGCCCGCAGAGCAGCTATTTCGGCCGGAAGCAGGCTGTTTAGTTTTTCCGCTTCCTGCTTCAGGACATCTAACTGTTTAAGGTGTTCGTCAAGCAGCGTTCTGTTTGTTTCCAGTGTTTTTTTGCTGTGCTCTGCCTGTTTCCCGGCCATTTGTGCATCCGTCACAAGATTTATCAGCAGTTCCGTGCGAGGCGCAACGGATTCGTAACTTTTATTGGCCGCAAACCATTCGTTTAATGCAGATATCTGCCGGTTCGTCTGTGATACGGCAAGTTCTAACTGCTGCACGTTTTTTTCGGATTTATCGGATGCACTTTTTGCATCGTTAAATTCTTTCAGGGCCTCGTCGCAGTTTGCCTTAGCCGCTTTTATCAGGATATCCAGTTCACGTGCTTTTATTATCTGGGGCGCGATTTCCTTTTGTTTTTCCGACAGCAGTTCCTGTTCTTTTTCGCACGCCGCAAGGTTTCGTTCGGCGTCGTACAGATGTTTTGCATTATCTTCCAGTTGTGTCTCGGACGACTGCAGGTTTTCCCGGTAAGCGGCCAGTTGTTTCTCCGTATCTTTCATCACGCCGAATGTGTCGCGAATATCCTGAACCGCATCCGATTGTGCAATGTAGTCAAATCGCTTCGCCGCCTCTTTAATCACATTCTGCGCAGCGGCCAGTTTTGTTTCCGCAAGCATTACTTCTTTGATGATACGTTCGCTGTCGTCTATCCATTTTAGTTGTGCGACCAGCAGTTCGCCGTCTTTTTTCAGCGCAGACAGTTCCTGCCTGATTGTGACGCTTTCCGTTTCTAATAATTTTATTTCTTCACCGGGAAGTAATTCTATCCCTTTTATGCGTTCGTTTATCAAGTTCCATTCGGCTTCTGCATTTTTGGCATTTTCATAAATAGCGACGGATATGCGCGAATAGATATCCGTACCGGTCAGTTTTTCGAGCAGTTCGGCTTTCTCCGATTGCCGCGCCTTAAGGAAAGTGGCAAAATCGCCCTGGGCTAATAATACCGAACGAGTGAACTGGTCGAAAGTAAGGCCGATCAGTTCTGTTATTCGCGTGAGAATTTCCGTTTTAAATCCCTGTTCTTCCTTTCCCGTTGATAAGTTGTGCAGTCGCATTTCGCTGCTTTGCATGGAGCCGTCGACTTTATTACGTGCACGCCTGACCGACCATTTTGCGCGAAACGTTTCGCCACCGAGAGAGACAAAGTCAACCTCCGCGAATCCGTCACTTGCGCCGCGACGTAAAATATTACGGCTGTCGCGCTGGTTGATCGTTTTATCTCCGACATCCTGTATCGCAATGTTTTCGGTTACCCGGCTTGTTCGTGGCGATGCGTCGAAAAGCGCCAGGCATAGAGCATCCAGCAAGGTTGATTTGCCGGAACCCGTACAGCCTGTAATCGCAAATATTCCTGCGGATTTCAGGGGTTCCGCCGTGAAATCAATTTCAAATTCTTTTTCAAGTGAGGCCAGATTTTCACCTCTGATTGACAGGATTTTCATTTGTACGCTATTTTAGAGTGGGGGTCGTCCGTTTCGGCCTCCCGTATTGTTTTATGCAGTAATTTCAACATTGGTTCCGGCATTTCATCGCCGTATTGTTGCCTGTATATTTTCAAAGCCATATCAATCGGGCTTATCGTTTTCAACGTTTCATAAGAGATGGCATGGTCATTTGATTCGTATTGCTGTGTGACGGCAGCGATCCGGGCTAACCGGACGGATTTCCCGTTTAGCAATTCTTCTATCTGATGACGCATGGACGGTTCCGGTTCGGTTATCAGCACTTTTATTTCGAGGTAAGGAGAGCGTTCCGTTATTTCTCCTTCCGGCAGTTTTTTTATTTCGTCAAGCACATCGTTTAGCGGCATGGCGTCCCGAGGTATGCTTATGAGTTCGACAGCGTTTTCAAACTCAATGCGTTTTATACTGATGTCGTATTTGTTTTTTGCGGGCAGGCCGGAACTGTCCACCGGCGCTACGTCGTTTATCCGGATGAATAAAACGCCCTGTTTATTGTTTTTCTCGGCAAAAGACATCGGTACGGGAGCGCCCGCATATCTGACATTCTCCCGGCCTGACACCCGCTGCCCGCGATGCAAATGCCCCAAAGCGGTATAAATGATACCGTCCGAAAAAGCTTCGGGAGAGACACATTCAAGTCCGCCGATAATGGTACGTTCCGAACGGTCGTTTTCCGAAATCTCCGAACCGGTGGCCTGCAGGTGTCCCATTGCAATGATTGGAGCGAATATTCTGCCATCTTCTGTTTTTGCAAGCGCTGTCTCATACAGTTTGTCGTACAAAGCCTTCACGCTTGCGGAATAATTTTCCGCATCGGGATAATCGCCTTGCCTCAAATAGGGTGCGGCCAGGCAATATCCGCCTTTGTTCAGCGGGACAATCAGGTGTTCATAATCAATATCGCCGTTCGTGTCGCGCCTTACAATACCTCTTACGGTTATGTTCATTTCTTCGAGCAGCGGATTCGGCGCTTCCAGCCTTGCTGCCGAATCATGGTTTCCTGCCGTAATAATAATCTGAAGCATCGGATTTTCATGCGTTATCCTGCGAAGGAAAGAAAAATATACTTTTTGCGATTCGGCAGAAGGATTCGGACTGTCGAAAACATCCCCCGCAATTAAAAGTATATCGGCGCCGAGTTCCCTGACCGTATCCTCAAGCCATTGCAGGAAACAGGCATGTTCCGCCTTCCGGTCGTATTCGTAAAAACTCTGTCCGAGGTGCCAGTCGGCAGTATGGATAATGTTCATGAGTTTGATCTGTTCGTTCAATAATCAAAAAGTTCCCCAAAAGTACAATAAATTATCGTATCGCAAACGGAGATGAGCAAAAATCTCAAATAAGCCGGATTCTTCAGATATGCTTCTAACCGAAAAAATGATCTTTATAAGGATGGTGGCAAAAAAGTAATGAACAATCCGCATTGTTGCCGGAAAGGCATCCTCAATCAGGTTGTAAGAACGCAAAGCATTGGCGCCCCTTGCGAATACCTGGCGTTCCTTGCGGTTAAAAATAAAAAGCGACAACTCAAATTCACCCGTGGTGAGGGACGGTGATAATCCGGTGTATCAATTCTTAATTCTTAATTTTTCACCGACATTCCTCTGTTGAAAACTTTTTTTTCCGTTTTTCTTGCACGGTAATTTTCTTTTCCGTAGTTTTGGCACCGGTATTATTTAATGTATTTATGTATATGATGCAGCCAGTAAGAAATATTCCCGGCGATGCGCCTTCCACAATAAGCCGCAAACGCGCAGAAAGATTCCCGCACATGTTAATAAATGTTACGGGGGGGGGGCGAATCTCTTATTTTATTTAAAAATTTACCGGTAAACCCAGCGAAGGGAGTGGCGTATTCGCCCGCAAACTTCCTGTCACCATACTACATACGGCGTCATAACCGCCCTTTTACAATTCAAAAATTCAACAATTCAAAAACATCCGGCCTGCGTATTCCGCATGTCGATCTGTATTTGCGGATGCCCTCAAATGATTTTAGGGCGTCCTCAAATGATTTTAGGGCGTCACCAAACGATTTTAGGGCGTCACCAAATGATTTTAGGGCGTCCCCAAATGATTTTAGGGCATCCCCAAATGATTTTAGGGCATCCCCAAATGATTTTAGGGCGTCCCCAAATGATTTTAGGGTGTCCCCAAATGATTTTAGGGTGTCCTCAAATGATTTTAGGGCGTTCCCAAATGATTTTAGGGCATCTCCAAATGATTTCAGGGTGTCACCAAACGATTTGAGGGCGCCACCAAATGCCCGGCGGAAGCCCGCCTGCATAAACGGAATTTCAAAATTCAGAATGAACAGAGTATAAACTTCATAAAATAAATAGTTATGAAAAAAAAGGATTACATGCCGAATAAAGATGAAGATTTTGATATCTTTCAGGCAAATGTGTACGATGGGGCAGTGACTTATGCATCGAAATGGCTGATACCTCAACCGCTTATTACAGCGCTTGATGCGCCGCGCAGCCGGTGGAAAAACGCGTATGCCGCGTATTGCAATCCGGCGACGCGCACACCGGCCGTCACCCAGGAGAAAAACGACGCAAAGAAAGACTATCAGGCTGTGTTGCGCACGTTCATCCAGGGTC
Organism: Tannerella sp.; assembly: GCA_031269635.1. Lineage (GTDB taxonomy): Bacteria > Bacteroidota > Bacteroidia > Bacteroidales > Tannerellaceae > Tannerella. The sequence goes on from JAISYY010000217.1 coordinate 6,050, forward strand.
AGATCATGCACAACTCGCTGGTGTCCGACGCGAACCGTCGCGAACTGGGCTTGCCCGTTTACGACCGTACGCCCACACCGGTTGCTCCG
>JAISYY010000301.1 GCA_031269635.1 Tannerella sp.
GCGCCTCCTCCCAAACCGACTAACAACATTTCCTTCATCATAATTGAACAAATAAATTAACAGTATAATAAACTATCGCTTGTTGTGGAGACAAAAATAAATCAAATTTTCGAATTATCCAACATCTTCCGGCAACATACTTTTTTAATCACTACCGAATATGTTTATTAAATTGACGAATCAAACGGTAAAACAAGAAGAAACCTGCGGAAATCATTTCTGTTTCCACAGGTTCCTTTCTAAATAACAATTACGGGGGTTTTTTATAATAATATCTAAAAGTGCTCTACACAAATACCTTTTTAATACTAACCTAAACTAATCTTTAATTGCCTCAATAACGACACTTTATCTACTGCCCCCGTATTGCGCCACACCATTTGTCCTTTTTTAAAGATAACAAACGTCGGTACAGCCTGCACTTGATACAGGTCGGCGACGGCCTGGTTTTTATCAACATCTATTTTGATAACACGCGCCTCTCCCTGCATTTCTTTTCCCACTTCTTCGACGATCGGACTCATCATCCTGCATGGGCCGCACCATGTAGCAAAGAAATCAACTAATACCGGCTTATCACCATTTATGATTTCATTAAAAGTTTTCATTATTCATTTTATATTACAATATTACAATACTTCAAACCGTTTTTCGACAACCTTCCAGTCTATAATATTCCAGAGCGCATTGATATGATCTGCACGGCGGTTTTGGTAGTCGAGATAATACGAATGTTCCCAGACATCGAACCCGATAAGAGGCGTCAGACCCGACTTCAGCGGATTTCCGGCATTACTTTCTTTTGTAATCACAAGTTTCCCGCTTTTATCTTTAGACACCCACGCCCAACCGGAACCGAACAGGGAAACGGATGCTGCGTTAAATTCCTTTTTGAAATTGTCGAAACTGCCGTATTGACTTTTTATAGCCTCCGCCAACGCTCCGGCCGGTTCCCCTCCCCCGTTTGGCGAAAACGTGTTAAAATAAAACTCGTGATTCCAAACCTGAGCGCCATTATTGAATATACCTCCGTCCGAATTCTTTACAATATCTTCCAGCGAAGCATTTTCAAAAGCGGTGCCTTTTATAAGACTGTTCAGGTTATTAATATATGCCTGTACGTGCTTGCCATAATGAAAATCAACCGTTTGTTTGCTTATTACCGGCTCTAACGCATCATTCCCATAAGGCAATTTAAACAATACAAATTCCTTTGCATTACTGTTCTGAATATTTGTTCCCATAACTAATAACATTAATATGATTAATAAACTATCTAACTTTTTCATCTCTCAAAACATTTAAAATTTATCTGTTTTTTCCGCTGCAAAGATAAATACATAAAATGCATTTTGATACTTTTTTCCGTATCAATAATATCTATGCTTCTATTGATAAAATTAATTTATACCGCAAAGCATCCGGACGATGAATTTTTCGTATCTTTGCCGGCGTTTTTAACAGGTATATAAAATGAAAATAACAGTAGATTTCAGGCCGAAACTGTTTCAATCGCTGAAATCGTATTCCGGAGAAAAATTTGTAAGCGACCTGATGGCCGGTCTCATTGTCGGTATTGTAGCATTGCCGCTTGCCATTGCTTTTGGCATCGCTTCCGGGGTCAGCCCGGAAAAAGGCCTCATCACGGCAATAATAGGCGGGTTTGTGGTGTCGTTCCTCGGAGGCAGCGCCGTTCAGATTGGAGGGCCGACAGGTGCGTTCATCATCATCGTTTACGGGATTATTCAGAACTTCGGCGTTGAAGGGCTGGTTATCGCCACGTTTCTGGCCGGTATCCTGCTCGTTCTTATGGGGGTGCTGAAGCTCGGCACCGCGATAAAGTTCATCCCCTACCCTATTGTCGTAGGATTCACCAGCGGGATTGCCCTTACCATTTTCACAACACAGATGAAAGATTTATCCGGGATGAGTATTGACAGGGTTCCGGGAGATTTTATTTCCAAATGGATTGTTTATGCACAGCATATCGAAACCGTATCCTGGGAAACGTTGCTGACCGGCGTTTTAAGCATTGCCGTCATCATACTTACCCCGAAAATATCTAAAAAGGTACCCGGGTCTTTAGTTGCAATTACAGTTGTCACCGTCATTGTTTACCTGCTGCGCGAATATGCGGGCGTCACAGGGATTGAAACGATCGGCGACCGGTTTACAATTAACGCTTCGCTGCCCCAGCCCGGAACGATGTCCATCAACATGGAAACGATTCACCTGCTGTTGCCTTCGGCGTTTACGATTGCACTGCTCGGCGCAATCGAATCGTTACTGTCTGCAACCGTGGCCGACGGTGTCACCGGCGACAGGCACAACTCAAACACCGAGCTGATGGCCCAGGGAGCGGCAAATATCATCGTGCCGTTTTTCGGAGGCATCCCGGTAACGGGAGCCATTGCGCGTACCATGACAAATATCAACAACGGAGGACGCAGCCCCGTAGCGGGTATCATACACGCGCTGGTTTTGCTGATGATCCTGCTTTTCCTGGGGCCGTTGACAAAACATATTCCCATGGCATGCCTGGCCGGTGTACTTATCATCGTTTCATACAACATGAGCGAGTGGCGGACGTTCCGTTCCTTACTGAAAAATCCCAAAAGCGACGTGATTGTGCTTACCGTAACATTTCTGCTGACTGTCCTTTTAGACCTTACCGTAGCCATTGAAATTGGTTTGTTAATCGCCATGGTGCTGTTTATGCGCCGCATCATGGAAACAACAAACATCTACGTTTCAACAGAGAAACTGGACTTATCGAACGAAAGCGAAGTTTTTCACGACAGCGAAGCGCTTGAAATACCGAAGGGCATTGAAATATATGAAATTGACGGGCCGTTCTTCTTCGGGATAGCCAACAAGTTTGACGAATGTATGAAGCATTTCGGCGACAAGCCCAAAGTGCGCATTATCCGTATGCGGAAAGTCCCGTTTATGGATTCCACCGGACTGCACAACCTGGAAAGCCTGTGCCGTCTGTCGGCAAAGGAAAATATTCAGATTATCCTGTCAGGCGTCAACGAAAGAGTAAGAAACGTACTCATGAAAAGCCGGATGGACGAAAAAATAGGAGGCGAAAATATTTGCAGCAACATACACGAAGCTATCGAAAAAGCCATCTTGTTCCTGAACAAATAAATCCC
>JAISYY010000369.1 GCA_031269635.1 Tannerella sp.
GAAAGAAGAGCTTTTTAGTAAGCACGGAAGGGCAAAGTCTGCAACAGACACCGGTTCGCCGGAGAGCCAGATCGCATTATTCACATTTCGGATCAACCACCTTACGGAACATCTGAAAAAAAATCACAAGGATTATAACACGTCACGCTCATTGAAAATGTTGGTTGGTAAACGTCGTCGTTTACTGGATTACCTGACACGTGTGGATATTGGACGCTATCGTGCAATAATCAAAGAATTGGGTATCAGAAAGTGATTTTCGAACGAAAACGGGAGATAGTTTCTATCGGATACAAAAATGGCCGCCTTCGTGATTGAGGCGGCTATTTTTTTATTTCATTTTCTTTTGAATCTCTGCCTTGTCAATGACGGGGCGGCGCTATTTTCTGACAATGTCATAGTTTATTTCCGGTTTTGACAATGTCGAAACGTTCCCGACCGTCGTCCGCAACCTGTCGACAATGTCGAAATTCCGGCGAATGGCGCTGCCCGGATTGCTTCACCCTGCCGGGTTTGCAATGACGGCGGCGACATCTTCATGTTCCGGTAAATTTGCCTGCCGAATGACGAAATTATATTTTCGGTAACTCCCAGGGGGCGCGATAATAGGCTTTGGCCAGGGCGTTTGCTTCGTCGTCGTTCAGGAATTTGCTGTTTGGGTCGTCCCAGCGGACTTCGCGTTGCAGGCGGCAGGATATGTTTGCCAGGTGCGACATCTTTGCTACCCGCGCACCGATCGCGATGTCTCCGGCAGGGAGTTCACGGCTTTTTATACAGCGGAGGAAGTTACCGACATGGTTGTACAGTCCTTTTCCTTCACCTTTCTTAAACGGAACAGCTTCCATACGGGGATTATTTCCTGCTACAACCGGTATGACTTCCCAGCCTGCACGGGTTAAAACCAGCGTTCCGTTTTCACCGTAAAATGCAAGTCCTTCTTTTTTATCAAACGGCCCGTGATTTATCCCACATGCGTGATCCCATATAATGTTGAAATCTTTATACGTATAGGTGGCCATCAGTGTGTCCGGCGTTTCCATCGCATCGTCGGGATAAGCGAATTTTCCTCCGCTGCCGTATACCTGGGACGGCAAACCGGCGCCCATGCCTTCCAGCGCGTAATCCAACAGGTGCACTCCCCAATCCGACATCAGTCCGCCGGCATAATCCCAGAAAAAGCGGAAATTGTAATGGAAGCGGTATTCGTTAAACGGACGTTTCGGCGCAGGGCCTAACCACATGTCGTAATCAACGCCCGCAGGAGGAACGCTGTCCGGTTTGACGGGCAATGTCGGCTTGCCGTCCTGGTAGGCCCATACCTTGACCGTACGGATACGTCCTATATTTCCGGCACGCAAATATCCGGCCGCCTCGTCCCAGTGGGGATCGCTGCGCTGCCATTGCCCGACCTGCACGACGCGGTTATATTTGCGGGCCGCCCGAACCATCAGGTCACATTCTTCGATTGTGTTCGACAAGGGCTTTTCCACGTACACGTCTTTTCCGGCCCGAACGGCCATAACCGCAGGCAAACAGTGCCAGTGGTCAGGGGTTCCGATGATGACGACATCCACATCTTTATTGTCTATGATCCTGCGCCAATCCTTATAAAGATGTTTTACCTCATGACCGCTTTTCGTTTTCACATCGGCAGCGCGTTTATTCAACCATTCGTCATCTACATCACACAGCGCTACACATTCTACTTCGGGATAGTCGAGAAAGGTCTTCAAATCCGAATATCCCATGCTGCGACACCCGATGAGCGCAACGTTGACCTTGTTGCCCGGAGCCGTCTCGCCATAAACCGAAGCGTATGACTTTCCTGTCAGAGGGGTCAATCCGAGACCCGTCACAGATATCGCCGTTTTTTGCAAAAAATTTCGTCTGTTCATACTCATGATTCCTATTAAAATTTATTCTGCAATATTACGAAATAAAACAATACGATGTCCGTCCCGCACGTTATTTTTTTAATTTCGAGGATAAAAAGAATAAATATAAAACGGCGATACCCAGGATGAGCAGGCCTCCGGCTTGCGTGTTCATCAGGTCTGTCGCTTTCCCCATCAATAACGGGAAGACGGTTCCTCCGATAAGTCCCATGATCATTAACCCCGATACTTCGTTCTTGCGGCCGGGCATACGAAGCAGCGCCCGGGATACGATGATGGGGAAAATGTTGGAGTTTCCCAGACCTGCGAGTGCAATACACGTATATACGACTTCTTTGCTGTGGAAAAATATTAATCCGGCAATGGCAACGGCCATCAACAATACGCTGATAATGAAGAAGGTCTTGCCCGACCAGCGTGCTAAAGCAAACGTGCCGGCGAGGCATCCCGTGAGGCGGAACAGGAAATATACGCTCGAAGCAAAACTCGCGTCTTCGCGTGATATTCCGAAATATTCCTTCATGATCTCGGGCGCAGTCGTGTTGATGCCTACGTCGATCCCGACATGGCACATGATTCCGATAAAAGAAAACAGGATAACGCCGTTTCCCAGAAGTTTTATACAGTTGAAGACGTTCAGGCTTGCGCCCGGTTCTTTTTCTTCTTCAATCTTTGTTGTACCCAGCCAAAGGGTCGCAAGAATGGAAACCGTCATAAAAATAGGGAATAACAATTTCCAGTTGCCCGAAACAACGGATGCCCACGTAGCGACGACAGGTCCGAGGAATGATGCGATCGCTTTCACAAACTGACCGAAAGTCATGGCGCTCGCCAGCTTGTCTTCGTTTATCAGATTTGATATTAACGGGTTGATTGAAACCTGTATCAGGGTGTTTCCAATCCCAAGCAAACCGAATGAAATCATCAGGAGGGGGAAATTATACCCGAACATAGGCACCAACAAAGCCAAAGACGTTACGGCAAGGCTTAAAACGACCGTTTTCCGGCGTCCGATCCGGTTGACCAGAAGTCCGGTGGGCACCGATAAGACAAAAAACCAGAAAAAGGTCATTGCCGGTAGCATTTTTGCGACGGAATCCGACAGGTTAAAGTCTTCTTTGACGAAATTGGTTATCGCTCCCACAAGGTCGACAAAACCCATAACAAAAAAGGCCAGCATGACCGGAAGCAGTTTCAGTAAAATATTCTTTTGTGTCATTATTTCAATTCTTAAAGTGATGGTATCAATGATGGATCGTATGGCGGCCATGCTCCCTGTCGGGTGCACACAAAAGCGGCGATGTCAACCGCTTTTTGATGTGCTTCCCGCAACGATTTGCCGGTCAGGATGGAATATACAAAAGCGCCCGAAAACGAATCGCCTGCCCCTACCGTGTCGGCAACCGTCACTTTGGGCGTGGGAATCACGGACGTTTCCGACGGCGAATAGACCGTGCTCGCGACGCTTCCCGCCGTCAATACCAGGTAACGCAGGTTGTATTTTTTCATCATCATACGGCATACTTCGTCATCGCTCCCTTCCAGGCCGAACATTGCCCGGAGTGTGACCAGTTCCTCATCATTCAGTTTAAATACATTGGCTTTTTGCAGGGATTCTTCGACCAGCTCTTTCGAATAATAATGCCCGCGCAGGTTGATGTCGAAGAAAAGCAGTGCATCTCCGGGAGCATATTCCAGTAATGTTTTTATCGTATTGCGCGAAACGGGCGAACGTTGGGCCAATGTGCCGAAGCATACGGCGTCGGCCTTCCCGACCCGGTCAATCGCCTGCTGCGTCAACGGCAGGTAATCCCATGCCACGCCTTCTATAATCGTATAGGAGGGCAAGCCTTCGTTCAGTTCCACCAGCACGCGCCCTGTCGGATGCGCGACCTTTTCGATGCAGCTGCGTATCCGGTTTTTCTCCAACTCCCGGACGATTTCCGCACCGGAAGCGTCATCCCCGACAGCGCTGACGGCACAGCCTTCGGCGCCCATCTGCGTGGCGTGATATACAAAATTTATCGGCGCTCCTCCCGCTTTTTTCCGGCTGGGGAACACGTCCCAAAGCAATTCGCCGATGCCTGCGATTAACGGCCTGTTGTTTTCCATATCCTATAATTGTTATTTCCAGATGGATTTCAGGTCATATACCTTTAAATCCTTTATCTCTATATTATTCCCCCAGAAATGAAATCCTTCCCGGTTATTGCCGTCTGCCTTTCTTTCCATCGAATAAGAATACGCTCCGTTATCAATAAAAACTTCTACGGAGGTTTTATCAATAATAACATCGGCGGAAATCTCCATGCTTGTCATATCATCCGGTGAATAGAAAACGCCGTTTACCGTATTAAAGTTCATGTCGTATCGCAGGAGTTGCTGGCCATACAAGTTGAATCCCGCATCTGTCGCATGGGAGAGCTTGAGCGTAAATTGCACCCGGAGGCAATCCGTATTACTGTATGGATGCAGCAATGCGTTCGCTTCTTTTACCTGTATGATGTCCTTTTGAAAAACAGCTGTTTGAAGCTGTTCCACTTCTTTCACCGGATAGCTGAAAAGACGCACGCCGTCTTTCGTCGTGCGCAAAGTCAGTTCCGTCGGCAGAAGCATCAGGCTTTTAAACGGCATATCTGGATGTGTGATGCGTCCCCAGCCAATCTGAATACGTCTTCCGTCGGTATCGGGCAGATTCGTGTACGTTTGCGCCGCATAAAGAGCGCCAGTCGTGTAATAATATTTCCCCGATTCGGGAGTAAATTTCTTGCCGTCGAACGAACCGGTCATATACGTCCCCGAAGCGCCGTACATCACCCATTTTTTATTGTCCTTATCGCCATCTACCGGCAATTCAAACAGTTCGGGACATTCCCAGAATCCCGTCGTATGACTTTCATAGTTCCATTCCTTCAGGTTGGAGGAGGTATAGATGGAATGTCCGTCCCGTTCGTTCAACACCAGTACCCATTCATTATTGGGTTCATACCGGAACACTTTAGGGTCGCGCGTATCGTTGCTGTTCCACTTTGCTTTGGAATCTATGACGGGATTACCTTCATATTTCGTCCACGTTCTCCCTTTATCAAGACTGTACGCGATACATTGAACCTGTTTAGGCCCGTCGGCCGTGTAGATGGCAATCATGGCCGGTGTCTTTCCTTTGTTAAATCCGGCCGTATTCCCGTAATCCATAACGGCGGAACCGGAAAACATCGTCCCGTGTTCATCGGGATACAGGGCGACCGGCAGTTCTTCCCAATGGATGAGATCTTTACTGACGGCATGTCCCCAATGCATATTACCCCAGTCGCGTTCGTAGGGATTGTACTGAAAGAACAGATGATATTCCCCTTCGTAATAAATCAGTCCGTTCGGGTCGTTATGCCAGCCTCTCCGGGGCGTAAAATGAAACTGCGGACGATTCGCTTCCTTATACAGGTTCTCATGCCCGGCAATCTCATCCGCCTGATAAATGTTCCGTAGCCCTTCACTATCCCCGCCGTACGATATTTTAAGCTCTTTATCCTTAAAAGCGGAGACGTCGCAGAATACCCAGTAATCCGCCAAACCGGACGCCAGGCGGATGCTGAAGGTGCGTTCCCGCTTACCGTCTATTTCAAATGTCATATCCGAACGGGAAACCTGGTGCGATACGGGAAGATTCAGATATTTCTTCGTTATCGTTATGGAAATATCTTTTGCTTCCGTTTGTGTTGCTGCAATCAGGGCAACACATGTTGATAATAACAGAATTTTTTTCTTCATGATGAATTATTTATTTATTCGTGCAAAGTTAAACAAAACGGGGTAAAATTACGCTACCAGCCATAATTTTGAGAGTACAATTTTTTGCTGAAATTAATTTGCTGCTTCGGTATCGGGAAATACTCGTCACGGTTCTTCGTGAAACGGGCGTCAACCAGATACGTATGGCGTGTTTTCTCAACCTCAAAATAGGCGTTTACCTGTTCGGCTGCAATGCCCCAGCGTACCAGGTCAAAGAAACGGAATCCCTCCAGCGCAAACTCCAGGCGCCGCTCCCAGCGCAGGGCTTCACGCGCAAATTCCTGTGTCCATGCCGGACAGTTCTCGCCGGGTCTGTAAATATCAATGTTAAACTTTCCGGTGAAATCGCCTTGAACATCGACTAATTTAGCCGTACTCTTTGCCGCACGTTCGCGTATGGCATTTACCGGTGCAAGCGCTTCTCCCTGGCGTCCCAGTTCAATCAAAGCTTCTGCCTGCCACAGCATCACGTCATCATAACGGATAATATCCCTGTTTTTTGAACTCGACATGAAAGGATTTACTTTTTCAAAACACGGACAATCGGGTAATACAACCTCTTTTAATGACATATAGGGTCCATAGACTTCCGGTTGTCGCGTCCATTCTTCCTGAAAAATAAATCCGGGGTCATATTTGTAGGGCAAACCCGGAATAGCGACCGAATGGTTGAGGCGAGGGTCTATGTTGTGCGATAAGAAATCGTCCGGCGTAGAGATTGACACCTCATTGAAATCCGGAAACATCGGTAGTCCGTTGGCGTCGGTTTTAAACGCATTCACCAGGTTCTGTGACGGCGAATGAAAACCGCAGCATCCGTACGCGCTGTTCATCGGGTAATTAAGCATCGCTCCCCAATCAAGGCGCCCGTGCAGTGTGGCGTCATTCCTGGAATGTTGGACTGCGAAAATGGATTCCGGGCCATTTTCCGTTTCGCACAGGAAATTATCCGCATAGTCTTCGGCCAGAGAGAACTTTCCCGAATGGATGATGTCACCCGTTATTTCTGCGACTTCGTTTAGTTTTGAATTATTTATGCCTGTGACATCATGCCTTTCATTTTGCTCATACGCGGCATATAACAATGTTTTTGCCAGGTAAGCTTTTGCCATCCATTTGTTCGCGCGACCGGGATCTCCGTTATCCTCCGGAAGGTTTGAGACGGCGAAACGAAAATCATCAATAATCTTTTCCCACATTTCCTGACTTGAATATTCGGTGTTTGAAACCGTAATATAGTCTTCTACCGGTATCGTCTCGTCAATAAAAGGAATGTGTTTAAACATTATTTTCAACTCAAACAAATAATGTGCACGCAAAAAACGCATTTCTGCAATTCTTACCGTTTTGTTCGGAAAGTCTTCATCGGAAACCTGGTTTAACCGTCCCAGCGCATTATTGGCGCGACTGATTGCCACATACTGGCGATACCATTTGCTGTCAAGATAACCGACGTCGTCGCGCATATAAACGTATGATTCTATCAAGTGAAGATCGCCCATATCGCCGGTGCCGGCGCCTCCCTTATACGCGTCGCCACTGCGTAAATCGCCATAAGGCCAGGGTGCATTTGAACCTGACGAATAATTGTCGTTACCCAAACTTGAGTATGCGGCAATAACCATTTTTTCAATATTCTCAGGTGTGTTCAATTGATTGTCGCTCAAGGAGCCTTTCGGGTTTTCATCAAGAAAAGAATCACATGCCGTCAATAAGAGCAGCAAAATTCCACTATATAATATATTTTTCGTCTTCATACCGATTGTTTTTTAAAATGATAAATTAATGCCAAGCGTAAATGTATAAGGAATCGGATAAGCTAAATTGGGAACCTCCGGATCTACTCCCGTGAAAGCATTATCGCCCCATGTCTTTTTTATTGTCAAAAAGTTCTGACCCATTAAATAAATTCTCGCATCATTGATAAAAGCCTTGTCAAGAATATTTTTGGGAAGTGTATAACCGATTTCAATATTTGCCAGTTTGAGATAAGAGCCGTTTTCGATAAAGTAAGTCGAAAAACGAGCTTCATTATTCCGGTCATTCAGGGCCAGTGCAGGTATCGTCGAGGAGGAATTTTGTGGTGTCCAGGCATTTAATGTACGCGTACCGTAATTATGCCCGCCGAAAAAACTGATAAAGTCCGAATAGCGTTTTACGCCATTATCAATCATGGCGCCAACCACGCCGTTCCAGAACATACTCATGTCAAAACTTTTCCATGTAAGCCCGATATTCAATCCGTAAATAAAGTCGGGATCGGAAACGCCCAGCCATGTTCTGTCTTCATCATCAATCCGGTCATCGCCATTCACATTGGCATACCTGATACGGCCAATCCCTTTCCCCGGCTGGGAGACATGGGCGTCAACCTCGTTCTGGTTCCGGAAAAGGCCGTCGGCAACATAGCCGAACATGGAATTTAAAGGACGTCCGAGTATCGTTTGATCATTCCCGTTTCCGGCGTAAGAATTAATGACGTCTTCCGGTAACTTAACCACTTTATTCACGTACCTGGATATGTTGCCGGCAAGAGATATTCCCAAATCCCCGATCTTTTCATTATAACCAAGCATAAATTCAAAACCTTTATTCTCTAAAGTAGCCCCATTTACCCAGCGGCTGCCACCTTCACCCAATGTCGCTATATAAGGCGGATTGATGAGGATATCTTCCGTCTTTTTCATGAAGTAGTCAAATGAACCGGAAATCTTCTGATTCAGGAAACCAAAATCCAACCCGATATTGTTTTGTGTTGTCGTTTCCCATTTAAGATTCGGGTTTACCTGTTGCGTACGGTGATAGCCGGACAGCAGATTCCCGTTGCCGTTGCCGTAAATATCATAAGCCGTACCATTATCGGGCGACCATGTCGGGTCACTTCCATAAAGCGCTTCATACAATCCTAAAGAAGCATAATCGCCTATTTCCTGGTTTCCGGTTTGTCCCAATCCGTACCGCAACTTCATATCGGAAACAGCAGGAAATGTTTCCTTGAGAAAGTCTTCCTCGCTGATACGCCATCCTAAGGAAAAAGCCGGGAAGAAACCATACCTGTTATTCGCACCGAAACGCGATGAACCGTCATAGCGGAAAGTTACAGAAGCCAAATAACGGTTGTCGTAATTGTAATTCACCTTGCCGAAATAGGAAAGTAACGAATAAGACGTTGCCGAATTGCCATTACGGCGATTTTCTTCGCCGGCATTCAAATACATGTAATCGGGATCTTCGGAGGCAAACACATCTCTGCCGGCAGAAATTTCCGTAGCATAATATTTCATCATTTCCTGTCCGGCAAGCAAGTCAAATCCATGGTCTCCGAGATTAAACGTATAATTCAGCGTATTACTGAGAATCCAGTTGCCGCCGTAATCGGCATTGACATCTACGCGGTTAATATTTTCCGACATAAATCCCGAAACATATTTAAGCTGCATATCCCGCATCCAATAACCGGTGTAGTCGATTCCGAATTTAGAGCGGAAATGTAAGTTTTTAATAATCGTCAGATCCAGATTGACATCTCCAAAGAGACGAATATAATCCTCGTGATTCTGTTTATTGTCCTCAATCAAACGTGCCGGATTCTGCCGGTCGCTCATGCCTGACACGGGGCCACCCCAGCCCGTCCCGTCAATCGTATGAACAGGTATTATCGGCTGTATTTCATGCGTTTGGTTAATGATGTCCGAATCGATCGCCTGTCTCCTCATTTTGGACAATGAAAAATTTTCGCCGATAACGAGGCGATCCTTGAGAACGGTATAATCCGAATTTATACGTGCGGTAATCCTGTTAAAACCTGATTTTTTAATCGTTCCCGTGTTGTCATAATAATCCAGCGAGAACAGGGATCTTCCCTTTTCTCCCACATTAGAAAGAGTTATATTATAATTCTGGGCTAATCCGGTCCGGCCTACTTCTCCTACCCAATCCGTATCGGCCGGCTTCATCGTTTTTTGAGCGTCCAGATATTCGGGGAGAATAACTTTATCCAGTACATATCCCGATGCCGCGTCACCGTGCCATTCAAAGTTGTAAACGCCGAAATTCGGATCCTGACCGTCATTCAGGGCTGCCTGCCATTGAACAATACCCCGTTCTTCCGTATTAAGCAGGTCGAGCAAACGACGATAATTCTGCATACTGAACGACGCGCGGAAATCGATCTTGGTGCCCGTTTGTTTGCCTTTTTTCGTTGTGATAATAACGACTCCATTGCCTGCACGCGAACCGTAAATGCTGGCGGATGAGGCATCTTTCAGGATTTGTATCGATTCAATATCCGTGGTTGCCAGTTCGTTCATGGAACGTTTACTCGGAACGCCGTCTATAATATATAACGGATCGTTATTTCCCAGCGTCCCGATGCCCCTGATTCTAACCGTCGCAGCGCCGTCGGGCGATCCGCTGGTCGTAATAAAAACTCCCGGAACCCGGCCTTGTAATGACTTCATGGCATTCCCGGAATTTATGTTTTCAATCTCACCGATTTTCACAACCGAAACAGCACCGGTAAGATCCGCCTTTTTCTGGGACGTATAACCGGTTACCACCACATCCGAAAGCTCCGTTACGTTTTCTTTCAATACAATATTCAGCGTTACGTTATCATTCGCAGCAATCTCTTGTGTGATGAAACCGATATAGCTGATTTGAATCGTAGCGCCGGTCGCTACATCAAGAGAGAAGTGTCCATCCAAATCCGTAACAATACCGTTAGTCGTTCCTTTTTCCACAACCGAAGCGCCTATTACCGGCTCATTGTCTGTTTCCGAAATAACCGTACCCGATACGGATACTTTTTGGGCATACATAGTTTGTGCTGCGAATAAAAATAATATCCACACGCACCATTTGCAAAGTGTTGATGTTTTCATAAAAAAATTGTTGTTTGACATAAAAATTATTTTTATACATGATATTTCGACGGCAAATATATCTATAGGAAGAACCTCCGGTAAATAACAAATAAACCGAAAACTATCACAAATGTCACATCGCGACATTTGTGATAGTAATACGACAAATGTGATAGCATAATTTCAATATTGTCAAAACAATATCTATTTAAAAAGCCTGCGGATGTCGGGTATGGCTTAATGCCGGTAGCGATGGCGCCGGGCTATCCTACATATAGATAATATAGACAAATTAAAGGCCGCGTATGCCTATTCAAAAAAAATGCTTTTTAAAACGGCTGTTTATCAGTATTTTGAGAAAAAAAGATGATTTTTTTTGAAAAAAGTAGCAGAAATATTTGGTTGGTAAAAATAAACCCCATATCTTTGCACCCGCTTTCAAAAATAACGGCAACATCTCAATACGAAAAGTTGTTTTAAAAATAAGGAAAGCAAACAAAAGAAGCGTTCTTTGAAGATATGATATGAAACAAGATGTAGTACGAGGGGTAATTGAAGAAATTACTTTAGATATGGAATCGTGGCATGCGAGTGTCACGAGGAAAGGAAGTACCGTCAAAACAGGTAAAAAAGAGGTAATCTTGAGCGATCAAAAGGAAAAAAGAAAGAAAGAAAAGACAATGAAGAGTTTGATCCTGGCTCAGGATGAACGCTAGCGACAGGCTTAACACATGCAAGTCGAGGG
>JAISYY010000014.1 GCA_031269635.1 Tannerella sp.
GTAATCTGCTGAAAATAAACGTATTGCTAAAAATAAGCAAAAAAGTTATTGTCAATTAAAAAAAAGTCCGTACCTTTGCATGGTTTTTTACAACGGAATGGATTTTGGAAAAGTTGGAAATATATCGGATAGATTTGAAAAATCTTACTCCAGGAGCGGCTTATCAGTTTGATTATGTGCTTGGGGATGATTTTTTTGAACGTGTGGACGGATCTGAAATCAGGCAAGGCAATATAAATGTCTCGCTATCCGTTGTACATATATCGTCGGCGTTTGAGCTGGATTTTCATATTGATGGTGTCGTCACGATGACGTGCGACCGTTGTCTGGATGATATGGAAGTCCCTGTGGTGACGGAAAACCGCCTGCTTGTTACGTTTGGAGAAACGTATGCCGAAATAAGCGATGAGCATATTGTTGTTTCGGAAGATGAAGGATTCATCAATGTTGCATGGTACATGTACGAATTCATAGCGTTGGCTGTACCGGTCAAACGTGTACATGAGACCGGCGGATGCAATGAGATGATGGTGTTGAAACTGAAAGAATTATGCGTAGACGAAATTGCTGAAGATGAAGATTTTTTTCGGGAGGCTGATGAATTGGGTGAAATGAACGGTTCCGATGATGATGATGCGGATCCGGTTTCGGGGAAAAGTAATAAGCCGATAGACCCACGTTGGGAAGCCCTTCGTAATTTGATAGGGAATAATTAATTTAAAATATAAACATTATGGCACATCCTAAAAGAAGACAAGGAAAAACAAGAACCGCCAAGCGTAGAACGCACGATAAGGCAACTCTTCCAACATTGGCCGTATGCCCGAACTGTGGCGCATGGCATGTTTATCACACTGTATGTAGCGAATGTGGCTACTACAGAGGTAAATTAGCGATCGAAAAAGAAGCCGCTGTTTAAAGCCGTTTTTTGAGTAGTTTTATGAAAAAAATTAAATAGCCCTAAAATTTTTTGCGTTTTAGGGCTATTTTTAACTGTAAAAAAAGATAAAACATTATGGTGAATGCGGTCATTACGGGAGTAGGAGGGTACATACCCGAAGATATATTAACAAATGAAGATCTTTCAAAAATAGTCGATACAAGCGATGAGTGGATCATGTCACGCGTAGGTATCAGGGAACGGCGTGTGCTCAAAGGCGGAAAACCCATGTCGTATATGGGCGTACAGGCAGTAAATGACCTTATAGGGAAAACCGGGATTGACCCGGAATCCGTTGAAGGTATTATATGCGCTACGTCGACCGGCGATTATCATTTCCCGCCGGTGGCCTCCATTATATCGTATCAGTCCGGGTGCAGCAAGGCATTCGCTTATGATATACAGGCTGCCTGCTCCGGGTTTGTCTATTTGCTTGAGACGGCCGCCAACTATATACGTTCGGGACGTTACAAACGGATCATTGCCGTCGCAGGCGATATGATGACGGCTATTACAAACTATACGGACCGTACGACTTGCCCGTTGTTCGGCGATGGTTGCGGAGCGGTATTGATAGAGCCGACGAATGAATCCGTCGGTATACTTGATTCCATCCTGCGTACGGACGGTAGCGGTCTGCCTCACCTGCTGATGAAAGCCGGCGGATCGGCCCGGATACCGTCTTATGAAACGGTCGACAATCATGAGCATACGGTTTATCAGGACGGGAAAGTCGTTTTTAAACGCGCCGTTTCGGAAATGGCGGATGTGGCGGCGGAAATTGTCGAACGCAACGGCCTTAAAAAAGACAATATCGACTGGATAGTTCCTCATCAGGCCAACCTCCGTATTATTGATGCTGCCGCCAGACGACTGGAAGTACCTGTCGAAAAGGTGATGATTAATATTCAACGTTACGGAAATACAAGTTCGGGCAGTATTCCGCTCTGCTTATGGGAGTGGGAGTCGAAGCTGAAAAAAGGGGATAATCTTATACTTGCCGCTTTCGGGGCAGGTTTTACGTGGGGAGCGACGTATGTGAAATGGGGCTATGACGGAAGTGATACATAAATCAGGTTTTGTCAACATTGTAGGAAACCCCAATGTGGGTAAATCAACGTTGATGAACCGCCTCGTCGGCGAGCGGATCTCTATTATTACGTCCAAGGCGCAGACTACGCGGCACCGTATTATGGGAATCGTGAATACCGACACGATGCAGATTGTTTATTCCGATACGCCGGGCGTACTGCGTCCGAACTACAAGTTGCAGCAGTCCATGCTAAACTTCTCGGAATCGGCCCTGGGCGACGCGGATGTGTTGCTCTATGTTACCGATGTGGTTGAGAAAACCGATAAGAACGAGGATTTCCTGAATCGCGTGCGAAAGGCCGAATGTCCGGTGCTGCTGCTTATAAACAAAATAGATCTTTCGAATCAGAAAGAGCTTGAGGGTTTAGTGGAAAAATGGCATGAGTTGTTGCCCGGCGCCGGGATTTATCCAATATCGGCACAGGCCGGTTTTAACGTGGATACGGTACGCCGGCGGATAGAGGAACTTATTCCGCCTTCGCCCCCCTATTTTGAAAAAGACGCCCTGACGGACCGTCCCGCGCGTTTTTTTGTGACGGAGATCATACGCGAAAAGATACTTCTCTATTATCAGAAAGAAATTCCGTATTCCGTCGAAGTCGTGATAGAACAGTTTGTTGAAGAGGTAGATAACATTCATATTCGATCGCTTATAATCGTTGAACGTGAATCGCAGAAAGGCATCGTCATCGGCCATCGCGGACAGGCGCTGAAAAAAGTCGGAACGATGGCGCGTAGAGACCTGGAAAAATTTTTCGATAAGAAAGTTTTTCTCGAAATATATGTAAAAGTGGAATCCGACTGGCGTAATCGCGACAATATGCTGCGTACGTTCGGATACCAGATAGACTGATTCGTGCAATAATAATAAAAAGAAGAATAACGATGGGAAAAGTAGTAGCAATCGTAGGACGCCCGAATGTGGGCAAGTCAACTTTGTTCAACCGCCTGACGCAGTCGCGCCAGGCGATCGTAGATGAGGAGGCGGGTACGACACGCGACCGTCAGTATGGCAAAGTGGACTGGGCCGGACATGAATTTTCGCTTATCGACACGGGCGGATGGGTTGTCAATTCCGAAGATGTGTTTGAAGGCGAGATAAATAAACAGGTACAGGTCGCGATCGAAGAAGCGGACGTCATACTTTTTGTTGTTGACGTGTTGACCGGAATTACCGACCTGGATGATGAAGTGGCACGGATCCTGCGTCGAAGTAATAAACCTGTCGTGTTGGCGGTAAATAAGGCCGATAATTACGATTTGCATGCGATGGCAGCGGAATTTTACAGTCTGGGGCTTGGCGATCCGTATTGCGTTTCGGCTGTGAACGGCTCTTATACGGGCGACTTGCTGGATCATATTGTTGAGATATTGCCGGCGGAAAAAGAAGAAGTAACGGAAGATGATCTTCCGCGCATAGCGGTCGTCGGACGTCCCAATGCAGGGAAATCGTCCCTGATAAATGCTTTTATCGGCGAAGAACGTCATATCGTCACGGAAATAGCCGGGACTACGCGCGATTCGATTTATACGAAATACAATAAGTTCGGGCTTAATTTTTACCTTGTCGATACGGCCGGCATACGCAAAAAAGGCAAGGTGAACGAAGACCTTGAATATTATTCCGTCATACGTTCCATCCGGGCGATCGAAAATTCGGATGTATGTGTACTGATGATTGACGCCATGCGCGGGATTGAGAGCCAGGATCTGAATATATTTTCGATTATCCGGAAAAACAGAAAAGGGCTGCTTGTTTGTGTCAACAAATGGGATATGTATGAAGACAAGTCGCAGGAATCAATAAAAACATACCTGAATGCTATTCGCGACAGGTTTGCGCCTTTTACGGATTTTCCCGTGCTGTTTATATCGGCAGTGACCAAGCAGCGAATCTTTAAAGTGCTGGAAAAAGTAAAAGAGGTATACGATAATCGCCACAGGCGCGTCCCGACGGCTAAACTCAACGAGACGATGCTTCCGATCATCGAAAACACGCCTCCCCCCGCCACAAAAGGGAAGTATATCAAAATAAAATACATAACGCAACTTCCCGGCGGCAGCGTGCCGTCGTTTGTCTTCTTCTGTAACCTGCCGCAATGGGTAAAAGAACCGTACCGGCGTTTCCTGGAAAATAAGATACGCGAAAACTGGGATTTCAGCGGTACACCGATACAGGTATTTATGAGGGAAAAATAGCGGCGCGCGAGCCATCTGCGTTTTTTCCCGGTTTGCGGTATAGATATCACCGTAAAGCAAGTTCCCATAATGAGGCATTAACAACGAATCGGACATTGATTCCTGTCATTTCCGGATCTTTACCAAAAAAACTGTTTTCCGTTTTCATACGTAAAGGGACGTTC
>JAISYY010000028.1 GCA_031269635.1 Tannerella sp.
ACGAATATATCCCCTTATCTTTGTCCCGTCAAATTTTTAATGTTTACGAGATGTTATCAATTTATTCAAATTTAGCAAGAAAGGAGTTGGGTGTTCTGCCTTTTTACAAGGTGGGACGATATTGTATGCGCCGGTGTTAAAAGCGTGTTTTTCATATATTAAATATCATTATATTCACAAAAGGAGCGTCCCCTTGTTCCAACTGCAAGACGGCATCAAGGGAGACGCTCAAGTACTAAAAAAAAATTTAGCATGACAAAGTTATTACATTTAATCGGAATTTCAAAAAAGTTCGCCTGTTTATTTATGTTCTTTTTCGCAACCGGCAGTTTGTCAATCCTGTCGGCTCAAACATTGAAAGGGACAGTACTCGACAGTGAGACGAACGAGCCGGTCATCGGCGCCGCCATATTAGTCAAAGGCGATGCGAAAAATACCGGTACGGTCACCGATATCGACGGCGGATTTACGCTGGATATCGCCAAACTGCCAATCATTATTGAAGTAAGTTACATCGGATACAAAACGCAGGAAATAGATATTTATGAAATATCCGATCCGCTGATCGTTTCGCTGGTGGAAAATTCAAACCTGCTGGATGAAATCGTCGTGATAGGCTACCAGCAGGCGAAAAAAGGCTCGCTGACCAGCGCCATTTCATCCATAAACGCCGAAAAAATCGCCAACGTCCCTTCCGCAAGCATTACGGAAAAGATACAGGGAGCCGTCCCCGGCTTGTTTATTTCGAGAAGTACAGGTGCTCCGGGAGCGGCGTCGTTCATACGCCTGCGCGGTTCGACGTCACTCAGCGGAAGCGCACCGCTTTACATCATCGACGGCGTCGCCACGACGGGCAGTTCGCAACAGATCAACCTGTCACAGTCGGCCGACCCGTTGGCCGAATTTAACCCGGAAGACATTGAATCGGTTTCCGTGTTGAAAGATGCAAGTGCAACGGCGGCTTACGGAGCGCGGGCCGCCAACGGCGTTATTCTTATCACGACAAAACGCGGGGCACGCAATACCAAAACGCGGGTACGGTTCAAAGCCGAAGCCGGCGTGTCAAAATCAGGCCAGCTATGGGAACTGACGACCGGGCCGGAACATGCACAGATTGTGAACGAAGCCTATAAAAACGACGGGCTGTGGGCGCAGCGTCCTTTCCGCCCGGTGAGTGAAGGCGGAATCGGGCTGCCGGAAGAGCAAAATACGTACGATCGCGTGTCGGACGTCTTCCGCACCGCATACCAGCAGACTTATAACCTTTCCGTTTCGGGAGGGGACGCTAGGACAAACTTCTACATAGGCGGCGATTACACATTCCAGGAAGCGACATTGCGACTGGAAGATTTCGGGCGCTACGGCTTGCGAATCAACCTCGACCATTCGCTCACGGACAAGTTGAAAATCGGCACAAGCAACGCCATCTCGGTGAATCACCGCAGTAACGTGAAAGTAGGCGACGGACCGGCAGGTTTTTTCCAGGCATCATTGCACACGCCGACCTTCCTCCCCGTTTATAAGGAAGACGGCAGTTTCAACGCCGCCGGCGCTTTCAATAATCATCTTGCTATCCTGGAAAATTGGGACGGCGGCTCAAAAGGGTTCCGCGTAACGAATAACTTTTATGCCAAATATGACATACTTCCCTCCCTTTCGTTCAAATCATCGTGGAGCAATGACCGCAACAGCGGACATGATACATATTACTACAGTCCCCTGCTCAGCCAGGGTTACCCCGACGGGGCAGCCGAAAGCTCGGTAGGCATTTCAAACCGGTTCACGACGGAACAAACGCTCAATTACCTCCAATCGTTCAATAAACATACGGTCTCCGCCTATGCAGGCTGGGCTTATGTAAAAAACACGAACGAAAGCGTAAGCGTATCAGGCAAGGGATTTTCGAGCGATGCATTCAAGAAAGTCGCTTCGACGGCTACGCAAACAGGCTCCGCTTCCGGCTCAGGCTCCGGGCTAATCTCTTATTTTGGCGGCATCAATTATTCCTTCGCGAACCGGTACAGTTTTGATGCAACCGTCCGCAGGGACGCTTCCTCGCAGCTTGGCGCGGACAACCGTGCGGGTTATTTCCCGTCGGCAGGCCTGAGCTGGAATCTTCTCAACGAATCGTTTTTCCCTGAAAAAACAATCTTCAGTGACTTGCGCCTGAAAGGAAGTTACGGTATCGTCGGGAATATTTCCGGCGGAAACGCTCATTTAGGTCTGTGGAGCGGAGGAAGCGTGTATGACGGGCAGCCCGGCCTCGCGCCTTCGCAACTTGGAAACCCTGCGCTCAAATGGGAATCCACCCGCCAGTGGAATATCGGCGTCAATGCCGCACTGTTGAAAAACCGCATCGAAGTGGAACTGAACTACTACGACAAGTTTACGTACGACTTGCTTCTCGGCGAAACGCTTCCCGGCAAAACAGGCTTCGGTTCCGTTACGAAAAATTCCGGCGAAATAAGTAACAAAGGGTATGAATTTTCACTGACATCGGCAAACGTAAAAAAACGGCAGTATTCATGGACGACGACCTTGACGGCATCCCGTAACATCAACAAGATAGTCAAACTTCCCGTTGAACAGTTGAACGCAAGCTACGGTTCGATCGCCCGCGAAGGGTATTCCCTCCACTCTTTCTATCTTTACGATTATCTGGGAGTCGACCCCGGTACGGGAGACGCCGTTTACGACGACTGGACAGGCCCCGACGGCAAACCCGACGGAGCCATCACGGAAGCCGACAAGAAAATATTCGGGAATGCATGGCCGCTCGTAGAAGGAATCTTCAAAAATACGCTGACATACAAAAATTTTATCCTGGATTTCAGCTTTTACTATAAATACAGATACCAGATATTTAACTACACGCGCTCATTCCTCGAATCGGGCGGTACCCGCACGCTTAGCCGCACCATTCAGAAAAGTTCAATGAACTACTGGACGGAAGAAAATAAAGGCAACTATAAGGTTAACGGCGACGGGTTGATCACAGAAGTATTGCCCCGTCCGAAATCAACCAAGAACCCGGACGGCTCGACAAATTACGAACAGCGATCGACCCGCAACCTGGAAGACGGCTCCTATATCCGCCTGCAGAACGTGACCCTGTCTTATGCGCTGCCCCGTACATTCACATCACGCCTGAAGATTCAATCGGCCCGGATCAATGTCACAGGTTCCAATCTCCTGTTACTGTCAAAATACACCGGCCCCGACCCGGAAGTCAACGCAGGAAGCGGTATCGTACAGGGGCTTGACTTCGGTACGCCTCCCCATCCCAGAACCGTACTTTTCGGAATAGACTTAACTTTTTAATCATACTAAACAATGAGATAAGATGAAAACAATACATATTAAATTCTTATCAGCGGTAATACTTCCGGCCGTACTTTTTTCGTGTGAAGAATCATTACTGGATTTCCCTCCGCAAACCCAGATTGAAGACGGGGCTATTATCATCAGCCAGTCTTCGGCCGAGAAAGCGCTTGTTGGCGCGTATGCTTCCATCAGGGGCATTTCAGGCACAGCTATCCTGACGTATGAAACGGCGGCCGACAATGTAATATTGAACAGCTTGCGAACGGTGGTAGTCCCGACTTTGAGAGCCGACGGCGGCGTGACCGGTGGAGCCGACCGCACAGGCGGCGGCGGATACGGCAGTTATTATACGCTTATCAACCGGGCAAATCATGTCATTACCGCCGTGAATGAATTGAACGACGGCCTATTTACGTCCGGGAGCAAGGGCAAAATCCTTGCCGAAGCGCACACGCTCCGCGCGTTCGCTTATTTTGACCTGGCTCGTACATATGCCAATGTACCCGTCATCCTGACGCCTTCGACGGCGACCAACCAGTTGGGCATCAGGAAAAGTCCTAAAACCGATGTACTCAAACAGGTGGAAAGCGATTTGGACATAGCTGAAAGCAACTGGAACGGCAATAACTGGAATGTTAACAAGGGACGGGTATCCCTGTGGGCGATTTATGCATTCAAGGCACGCCTCTACCTCTACCAGGAACGCTGGAACGATGCGGAAAACTATGCCTCCAAACTGCTCCTCAACCCCGAACTGCAATTAACGAACCTGGAAGCAGGCGACAACTGGTATGAAACGCGCTTCTCCCCCGAAGGTATATTTGAAGTGGCTTGCAGCACGTCGGAAGGCAATCCTGTCCGCTCAAACTTTACCACGGCTGCCGAAGGAGGACTTGGCGACTATATCGCCAATCCCGATTTTGCCGATCTGTTGAATGACCCGGACATCGGGGGGAAAAGGTCGCTTTACCTGAAATACGAACCGTCAATCGCCGCATGGCTGGTAAGGATTTACAACAAATCCGACCGCTCGTCGTCCGTCTTTCTTTTCCGCCTTGCCGAGCAATACCTGATACGCGCCGAAGCCCGTTTAAAGAAGGCAACGCCCGACATTCCGGGTGCGATAGCCGACATCAACGAGATAAAAAACCGTGCCGGCGTAGCCCTTCTTGATACGCCGGGCGCTCTGAGCCGCGACGAGCTGCTGCTTGTTCTGGAAGATGAAAACCGCTATGAGTTTGCGTTCGAAGGGCATCGTTATCCCGACATTATCCGCACGGGACGCGCCGGAGAGGTGTTCGGTGCGCTTAATCCGATTTATAAGGATCCCCGTTACTGGGTAGTTCCCATCCCGACAAGCGAGTTGAAAAACGATCCCGATCTGGAACAAAACGGCGACGGCGTCTATTGATAATTCATTCACACAAACAATATGAAGACATCATTCATTATATCGTTATTGTACCTGGGACTTTTCACGGCGCAAGTCCGGGCGCAAAATCCCATTGCAACCGATACGGCTTTGACGACGCGCCATGGCCCCGAACAAGGCTCGCTCGTCATTATCGGCGGAGGAGATATCGGCGATGAGATATGGGATAAGTTCATCGAACTTGCGGGTGGAAAAGACAGTGCGTTTTTTGTCGTCGTAACAAATGCCACGCCGACACCTTCGGAATATATTACCAATTCGCTCGCCGGGTTTGAGAAACGTATCGGGAAGAATCGTTTCAGCGTCCTGAACCTGAAAACCATTCGCGAAGCCAACGATGAGAAGAACCTCCGGGACTTGAAAAAAGCGACGGGTGTGTTTTTCATCGGCGGTCGCCAATGGCGCATCTCCGAAGTGTACCTCAACACGCTGGCGCACCAGGAGTTTTTTAACGTGCTGGCGCGTGGCGGGGTAATTGCCGGGACATCGGCCGGCGCAAGCATCCAAGGCTCATTCCTCTGGAGAGGCGATACGAAAGGGCACCACATCATAGCCGGCGACCACACGCAAGGACTGGGGTTCCTGCGCAATTCGGCGATCGACCAGCATATCCTGACCCGTAACCGCCAGGCCGACCTGTCGGAGTTTATCCGGATCGCACCGCAATTCATCGGCATTGGCATCGACGAATCGACAGCCGCAGTCGTCGGGCGCGACACGCTGGAGGTCATCGGCAAATCATACACCGCCATCCACGACGCCAAATCACTCCCTTTCTTTTTCCTGCGCGAGGGTCAAAAGTACGACCTCAAAGAGCGTCGCATCATCCGGCCACCCCGCCGCCCCCGTGGTGAAAACAATAATCCGCAACCGGCATCGGAACAATAAATAATTATTTACATATAAAACGAAAACAAATGAAACAGAACTTTTTCAAACAATCAACGCAGGCGTTCTTAACGACGTTCATACTACTGCTCTCCGGCGGAGGCGTCATGCAGGCCGACGGGAATATACCGGAGCCGAAATTCGGCGAATATACGGTTGGAGATGATTATTTCCTTGCCAATTACACCCAGCTTATCAATTACTGGAACAAACTGGCCGAAGCATCAGATCGTATAAAAATCGTCGATATCGGAGTGACACAGGAAGGACGCACCATGAAAATGGCAATTATCACGTCACCTGAAAATCACAAAAACCTGAAACGCTACCAGGAAATATCCGTACGCCTGGCGAAAGCTGAGGGATTGACCGACGAACAGGCGCATGAATTGGCTACCGAAGGAAAAACGGTCGTCTGGATTGACGGTGGATTGCACGCTACCGAAACGGTTAACGCGCAGGCGCTTTTCCTCGAAGCCTACGACTTGGTCGGCAGTAACGACGCGGAAGCGTTGCGGATTCTGGATAACGTCATCCTCCTGCTTGTTCCCGCCAACCCTGACGGCATGGATCTCGTATCGGACTGGTACATGAAAGAAAGCGATCCGAAAAAACGTAATATGAACATCCCGCGCCTGTATCAGAAATATGCCGGGCACGACAATAACCGCGATTCATACATCGCCAACCTGGCCGAAACGGAAATCATCAACCGCCAGATGTACATCGAATGGATACCGCAAGTTATGTGGAACCAGCATCAGAGCGGACCAGCAGGTACGGTGCTTTTCATGGCTCCTTTCCGCGACCCGTTCAATTACAACCACGACCCGCTGGTTTTCATCGGTATTGACCTGGTCGGCACCGTGATCCATAACCGTTTTCTCGCCGAAGGAAAACCGGGAGCGGTAATGCGCAACGCCGCATCCTATTCTACCTGGTTCAACGGCGGCGACCGGACCACCGTCGGGTTTCACAACCAGATTGGCCTCCTGTCGGAAATCGTCGGTAACCCAACGCCAGGCAATATCCCGCTGATACCCTCGCGGCTGCTTCCCGGCGGCGACCAGCCGTTACCCATCGGCCCCAAACAGGAATGGCATCTCCGTCAGAGCATAGACTACATCCTCACCGGCCAGCGTGCGCTCCTCGACATTGCCGCCAAAATGCGCGAAGACTTCCTCTACCGCATCTACCGGATGGGAAAAAATTCCATTGAGCGCGGCAGCGGGGATTACTGGACGCTGACGCCCAAACGTGTAGTCGAACTGGAAGCTGATTATGCCAAATACCAGGCCGAACAACGCCGGGGCAGCCGGGACAGTTCCTCCGGCAGGCAGGAGCAAGGCGGCAACAGCAGCATACCTCCCGGATATTTCAGCCGCGGCATTCCTTACGATTTTTGGGAAAAGTTGCATACGCCCGAAACACGCGACCCGCAAGGTTATATCATCCCTTCCGGCCAACCGGATTTCCTGACGGCAACCAAATTCGTCAACGCCCTGTTGAAAGCCGGCGTGGACATTCACCGCGCCACAAAGGAATTTACGGTTGCGGGGAAAACCTATCCCGGAGGCTCGTACGTAATCAAAGCGGCGCAAGCATTCCGCCCGCATTTGCGCGATATGCTCGAGCCGCAGGATCATCCGAACGATTTCCAGTATCCGGGCGGGCCTCCCAAACCGCCTTATGACGTGGCCGGATATACGCTGGCGTTCCAAATGGGCGTTGAGTTCGACCGTATCCTTGAGAGCTTCGACGGCCCTTTTGAAAAAGCGCCCGGATTGATAGCGCCTCCTGCCGGCAACGTGGGTCAAGCTTCCAATGCTACCGGCTTCCTGCTCAGTCATAAGGTCAATGATGCATTTACCGGTACGACACGATTACTCCAGGCCGGTGAAGATGTTTACTGGCTGACGGCGCCGTTCAGGGCCAACGGCAAGACTTATCCCGAAGGCACGATTTACATACCGAAAAAATCTTCAACCACCGCTTTGCTCCGGACGCTGGCAAACGAAGCAGGACTAAGTTTCGACGCTATTTCCGCCAAGCCGCAGGGTGACGCCCTGAAACTCCGCCCCGTCCGTGTGGCATTATGGGATCGTTACGGCGGGTCGATGGATTCCGGGTGGATTCGCTGGATATTCGAACAGGCATTCCCGTTCCCGTTCGACGTTGTTTACGCCCCGGATCTGGACGGCGGTAACCTGAAGAAAAAATATGACGTACTGATCCTCCCGGACGGAGCAGTCCCGCAGACAGGCCAAGGTAGCGGCCAGGGAGGTTTCCGCAACGCCCAAACGCGTGATAATATTCCCGATGAGTACAAAAACCGTGTCGGCAACATCACCGTTAACA
Organism: Tannerella sp.; assembly: GCA_031269635.1. Lineage (GTDB taxonomy): Bacteria > Bacteroidota > Bacteroidia > Bacteroidales > Tannerellaceae > Tannerella. Next base: position 8,003 of record JAISYY010000028.1, read on the forward strand.
AGACCGTGCCGCAGTTGCGCAAATTTGCCGAAGAAGGCGGCGTACTGATTACGATCGGCACATCTACGGCGCTGGCTTATCATTTCGGCCTGCCTGTTGCAGACGCTTTGGCGGAAGCTACCCCGAACGACAGTATCAAGCGGTTGCCTTTCGACAAATTTTATATTCCGGGGTCGGTGTTACGGGTGAAAGTGGACAACACAACGCCCGTTGCTTACGGCATTACGGAAGACCTGGATATCCTGTACCGCAATAAACCCGTATTCCGGCTGCTGCCGGATGCACCCCTCAAGGGCGTGAAGGCCGTCGCATGGTTTCCCGCCGATGCGGAACCTCTGCGCAGCGGCTGGGCATGGGGACAGCATTATCTTAAAGGCGGCGTAACGGTGGTAGAAGCGCCTGTCGGGAAAGGCAAAATCTTCCTCTTTGGCCCGGAAATAACCTTCCGCGCACAGCCGCATGCTTCCTTCAAATTCTTGTTTAACAGTATTTATTATGCAGGAGCAACGATCGTTAAGACAGTAAAATAACAAATCGGATGTTGCATTTCCCCGGACGGGAACAGTATCGCTCCTGCTTCTGTTCGGGGGCAACATCCTGTCCCGGACAACGCCATTCGACCACAAACATAATCAGAAGTATAACGCCGGCATATACGGCAAAATTTTAAG
>JAISYY010000174.1 GCA_031269635.1 Tannerella sp.
AGGATAAGCAGGATTATTTTAGGGATACTCCACGGACGGCGGCCAAAGACTTGTCCGGTACGGCCATTGACGACAAATAGATATGATTTTTCCTTATAACGGTATGCACTTAACCATACGGGAAGAAGTACGTGCTTGAACTTTACTGCGGAATAGGTGGTTTCTTGCTGGTTTATACGCTGTTTGCTACCGCCTATCTCCGAACGTACAAGCGCGGAAATATATGATTCCATTTGCGTTTTTGCCTGGGGATAGCAGTCTTTGAAATCTTTTTGATACAGTTCCGTCAGAAAACCTTGTGCGAACTGTTCCTTATAGGTAACATAATTCTGCCTGTCCCAGTTTGTCAGCGCTCCCGACAGGTCGGGCGGTATACTGCCGGACGCCGGGACAAGTACATCATCAAACGAATGATGTATTGTTCCCGAAACCGGATACCAGTCCGTAACCGTACGGGTAACTGTCTTCCCGTTGCTCCTCCCGGTCACATGACGGGTTACGCCCCGTTCGCCCTTATAGATGGTAACCGTATCTGCATCATACGTCCAATAGGGCAGATAGATGCCTTTCATCCGTTCTTTTGCCGACAAGTTCCTTGAAAACCCGGATGGAGCGAACCAGCGGGAAGAAACCCATTTCCGGAAACGTGCTTCACTCTGTTTCTTTCCCACTTTAAAGGGTAGTATGTATTCGGGCTTCCACGACCGGCGTAGCGCCGAATCTTTCAATACAACAGGCGTTCCGCAAAAAGCGCACGTGAAAGAGGTCATATTTTCGGGAAAGGTCGTTTGTGCTCCGCACTGGCCGCAAGTAACCTCGGCAACAAGTGTCTCCGTCTCATCCGGCATACCGGGATGTTCCGAACATTCAAAAAAATCATGTTCCTTGACTTCCGCGGGCGTAAGATCAAGCGCTACTTCCGTACCGCAATATGAACAAACAAGTTGTTCTTTTTCGGGGGAATAAAATAGCGCTCCCCCGCACGAAGGACATTTGTCCTGTACGGTATCACCCGTCTTTATCACGTCAGGCTGCGTGATATCCTGTTTTACTTCCATAACCTGTCCTTACGGTTTCATGATACGGGCGGCGGTGGTGGCGGCGGAACGGAACCGAACAGTTGCGACAGTTCCGCGACGGCCGATGCAGCTTCCCATGCCGTCATTCCCTGAGTCCAGACGAACGACTGCGGCGTGAACCGGCCCTGCATTGCCATTTGTTGCAGTTGCGAGAGGTCGAAAGGCCCTGTCTGCTGCCCGTTTACCGCTACATAATATAATTTTTGCTGTGGCGCCGGAGGGGGCGTTGCCGTTTGTTGTCCTTGCTGATGCATCATCTGCTGCGCCATTTGCCCGGCCATGGCAAAGCCCATTCCCATTCCCATGGCATCGCCCGCAGGCGAACCGCTGCCGGAAGGGTTTTCCGCTCCGGCTTTCAGCGAATCGGCAAACTGGAACCGGGTGTATTTTTCCATATCCCCGATAATGCCCATGCTTGTACGCTTATCAAGCGCCTGCTCTACTTCTTCCGGCAGGGAGACGTTCTCTACGAGAAATTTAGTGATGTCGATGCCTAATTCTTCAAAATCGGTATGAAGACTCTCCTGCAAAGCGGCAGAAAATTCGTTGAGATTGGAAGCGATGTCCAGCGCCGCGACCTTCGATTCCCCCAAATAGTCCGTAAACTTGGTGATGATGAAATTACGTAACTGTTCCTGAATCCCTTCCGTCGTGAAAATGCCGTCCGTACCGGCGACATTTTTTATAAACCGGGTGGGGTCGCTGCTTACTTTGAAACAGTATGTCCCGAACGCGCGCATACGGACAGGCCCAAATTCGGGATCGCGCAACATGACCGGGTTTTTTGTGCCCCATTTGAGGTTCAGAAACTGTTTTGTGCTGACAAAATAGACCTCTACCTTAAACGGAGAGTTAAAACCATATTTCCAACCCCGGAGAGTAGATAACACAGGCATATTGGCCGTAGTAAGTTCATAGCGCCCGGGCTGATAAATATCGGCAAACTTGCCCTGATCGACTAATACGGCAACCTGCGTCTCGCGTACCGTCAGTTGCGCACCGTTTTTTATTTCATTCTGATAGCGAGGGAAACGCCAGATGATCGTGTCCGGCGTGTCGTCCAGCCATTCGATAATGTCAATAAATTCATTCAATGCCTTTTCTTTAATTTTTCCGAATAGACCCATAAGATATCGTTTTTATGTATTAATTACGGATGCAATATTACATTATATTATTTGAATCACAAAATATTTTTAACTATGTTTTATATGATCGTTCAACAAAATCATATTACTTTTGTGGCTATCAAATTTCTAAAATAAAAATTATGTTGAAAAAGATTTTATTGTTTTGTTTTCTGCTGACGGCGATATGTGGACGGATGGACGCCCAGAACTGGAGCAAGGAAGATTCGATATGGCTCAGAAGCGTATTGGAAGGCAGTGAAGATGTCAAAATCAATGAAGATACGCGGAAAGCCATAGAAGAAGGGCGCTTGGTTGTGCCGTCGTGGATGAAAAACGCCGAAAACGGGATTGAACATATTGAAATATTAAAGGATTTAAGCAACACGGGTATGCCTGATTCCGTCCGGATTCAAAACATTGACCCGTATTCCATGCCTCCTGCCGTTTTCGCGCTGTACGTACTGTACATGAATAAGATTGATTCGATAAATGCAAGCCAGACCTGTGTACTCTCCGACAAAGACCGGCAAAAACTGGAAGATTTCGTACCGCCCGAAGCCAGAATAGGCGCTTATGTATCCGGTACAACCGGCGGTATAGGTGGAATGGATTTCAATCATATTTTAAGTATGGTGTTCAGCCCGTCATACCGGAGGAAAGCGTACAATGCAAAACATGCTACCGCATATAAAAATTATTACGACGAAGAGGCGCTGCAACCCATTCGTCTCACGGAACGCGAACGCAGGCAACTGCGCCAGTCGCTGAGGAACGTTAAAGTTTCGAGCGAAATAGTACCGGGGTCAAAAAGGGTTAACGGTATCGACGATTAAAACCGGGATGCAAGCAAATTCAAAAAAACACAATCCTATTCATCGCTATATAACTTTTTTTTCATACTTTTGCAGGTCAATTTAACGCAAATTACACACAAAACGATGAATATATCTTACAATTGGTTGAAGGATTATCTGTCATTTGACATGAATCCCAATGAAGTAGCATCCGCTCTTACTTCAACAGGCCTGGAAACAGGTTCGGTAGAAGAGGTGCAAACTATTAAAGGCGGTCTTGAGGGCTTAGTCACGGGCGAAGTATTGACTTGTGCGAATCATCCCGATTCCGACCACCTTCATCTCACAACCGTCGATACAGGCGCGGGCGAACCGCTACGTATCGTTTGCGGTGCGCCGAATGTCGCTGCCGGACAGAAAGTGATTGTCGCTACGGTCGGGACGGTTCTGTACGACGGCGATAAAGAAATAAAAATCAAAAAGAGCAAAATCCGCGGACAGGAATCGTTCGGCATGATCTGCGCAGAAGACGAGATAGGCATCGGTACGGATCATTCCGGTATCATCACGCTCCCGGAGGATACGCCGGTCGGCATACCTGCAAAAGAATATTACAAGATAGAAAATGACTATATCTTTGAAACGGATATTACGCCGAATCGCGTAGATGCTACTTCGCACGTGGGAGTCGCACGCGACTTGGCGGCCTTTCTTAAACAGGCGGGCATACCCTACGAATTTAAAAAGCCGTCCGTGGAGGCGTTCCGTATCGACGACCCCTCGCCGGCTATCTCCGTAGAAGTGAAAAACGCCGAAGCCTGTATCCGCTATTCGGGAGTAACCATAAAAGGCGTTACGGTGAAAGAAAGCCCGGAATGGATGAAAAGACGGCTGTCGGCTATCGGACTGCGCCCGATAAATAATGTCGTCGACATAACAAATTTCGTCCTGCACGAACTGGGACAACCGTTGCATGCTTTCGACGCGGAAAAAATCAAAGGCAACAGGGTTGTAGTCGATACGGCGCCCGAAGGAACGAAATTCATTACGCTGGACGGCGTCGAACGAATACTGACAAACCGCGACCTGATGATTTGCAACATCGACGAACCTATGTGTATCGGCGGCGTATTCGGAGGTCTCGACTCCGGCGTCACGGAAAAGACGACGGATGTTTTCCTTGAATCCGCATGTTTCAATCCGGCTTGGATACGCAAGACGGCACGTCGCTTCGGCCTCAACACCGATTCGTCCTTCCGTTTTGAACGCGGGCTTGATCCCAACCAAACGACCTATGTGCTTAAACGCGCCGCGCTGTTGATCCGGGAGCTTGCCGGAGGAGAAATTACCGGGGCTATCCAGGATATCTATCCCCGGAAAGTAGAACCGTTCGGCATAGATATAACTTATAAAAAAATAAACATACTCACCGGCAAAGAGATTCCCGCCGACACGATAAAAAGTATTTTGTCGTCGCTGGAAATCGAAATAGCTTCGGAAACGCCGGAGGGTTTGTCTTTACGTGTCCCGGTATACCGGTATGATGTACGCCGCGATGTGGATGTTATCGAAGATATATTGCGTATTTACGGATATAACAATATTGAATTTAGTGATCATATCCGTTCGACGCTGAGCTATCAGACAACGACCGATAAAAATTACAGGCTGGAAAATCTTATTTCCGAACAGCTATGCGGCGCCGGTTTTAACGAGATATTAAACAATTCCCTGACACGTTCCGCATATTACGACGCGCTTTCCGCATATCCTGCGGCAAACTGTGTGATGCTTGCGAATCCGTTGAGTACGGATCTGAACGCCATGCGCCAGACATTACTTTTCGGCGGGCTTCAGAGTGTGGAGTTTAATATTAAACACAGGCATAAAAACATCCGTTTCTTTGAATTTGGAAACTGCTATACGTGCAATGAAGACAAGCGGAAAGAGGGTGAACCTCTCTCGGTGTACAAAGAGGAATATCGTCTTGGGTTGTGGCTCTCCGGCAATCGCGTCGAAAATAACTGGGCGCATCCGGATGAAAAATCGTCCGTTTACGAGCTTAAAGCGCATGTTGAAAACATCATGCTGCGATTAGGGGTCCAAGTGGAAAAGCTTATCTTCGACCATTCGGACAATGACATTTACAGTTCGGGAATAACCATCGTATCACCGTCGGGGCGTACGTTGGGTACGTATGGCGTTCTCCATCGCAATCTATTGAAAACGATGGATATCGAAAATGAGGTTTATTTTGCGGAATTTTCGTGGGATGCACTGACTAAAGAAACGAAAAAACACCGGGTTACATTCGAGGATATTCCTAAATTCCCTGACGTCAAGAGGGATCTTGCCCTGCTTATAGACAGGAGCGTGACATTTGCCGATATTAAGAAAATCGCGCTGGAGAGTGAACGCAGGCTGTTAAAGGAGGTGGTATTATTCGACGTATACGAAGGCAGGAATCTTTTGCCGGGCAAAAAATCTTATGCGGTGAGTTTCTATTTGCAGGATAAGGAAAAAACGCTTAATGACAAGCAAATAGATGCCATCATGTCCAACATACAAAAAAATCTTGAAGAAAAACTCGGAGCGCAACTGAGATAAACATTTTATAAAACATACAATCATTATGGGAAGAGCGTTTGAATACAGAAAGGCAAGAAAAATGAAACGTTGGGGCAACATGGCTCGCGTTTTTACTAAATTAGGAAAAGAAATAACGATGGCGGTCAAATCCGGAGGGCCGGATTCCGAAACAAATCCCCGTTTACGTGTATTGATGCAAACGGCAAAGAAGGAAAACATGCCGAAAGAAAACGTGGAACGCGCCATAAAAAAAGCCACTTCCAAAGATTTCACCGACTATAAAGAAATGAATTACGAAGGATATGGCCCGTTTGGCATTGCCGTTTTCGTGGAAACGGCAACGGACAACACGACCCGTACCGTTGCTAATGTACGCAGCTATTTTAATAAACACGGCGGTTCGCTCGGTACGTCCGGCTCGCTGGAGTTCCTGTTCGACCACAAGTGCGTATTCCATATCGTTAAAAAAGAGGGCTTGCCCTTGGAAGACCTTGAACTCGAACTCATTGATTACGGTGTGGACGAAGTGGGAGAAGAGGAAGGTGAAATCATCCTCTACGGAGACTTTGCACAAAATTCGACCATACAAAAATATCTTGAGGATAACGGGTACGAAATTACATCCAGCGAGTTCGTCCGTATACCGAACGACGTGAAAGACGTCACACCGGAACAACGCGAAACGATCGAAAAACTGATTGAAAAGATTGAGGAAGATGATGATGTTCAAAATGTCTTCCATAATATGAAAGAAGACGATTCCGCCTCCGCCGGATAACAATCGAAAAGTCCCGTACTCACGTGCGGGACTTTCCACATTAACCATTAATAACCTTTTACCTTATAAAGAACTAATAATATGAAGAAGTATTACGTCTACGGGTGCAAAGATATGGCGGGCATGAGGAATGTCAATCATTTCACAGTCAATATTTAACCAATTCATGTTGTTTATGTACAAAAAGCATCGCTTTTAAGTACAAAACTCTATTTTTTAGCGTATTCCAAAAAATAAACAGCAGAAAGGACTAATTTTTAGCTACTTCTGCCGCTTAGGAATCCTCGGAAAATAAGTGTTGCATTTGGGAAATTACAATGAAATATCCTTTTGAAACAGCCTTTACAGGCTAAAAATTTTCATTACTTACAGTTTAAAAGCGAATTGTTTCAAAAAACAAATTATGCCGTGGTTCTGACTATCAAGGAAAATTTGTTTTTTACTTTTCGCAACCTCCTTGTTTTAATCATTTCGGCTGCTATACAACCCATCTCTTTGAAATCCGTGGATATTACCGTCAAACCGTTCATAATTATCTCGTTGATGGGAGATTCGTTATACGAGATTATACCAATCTCTTTTCCGATTTCAATATGTTTGGTACGGACAGTTTGAATAAAGTCAATCACTTCATCGTCCAACTGACTGTTCAGGATAATGTAAAGATCACCCGGAATTATATCCTGTTCTCTCATAACAGTGTGAATTTGGTAGATTTTACCTGTTTTTTCACAAAATTTTATGATGCCTTTTTGAGTAATATGACCGTACATACTGTTGGGAGAACAGAAAATATGCAGGGTCTGATATTTTTCCAGTATCTCTATACCCTGCATTAATCCGGTATATCCGTCATATTCAAAATCCTGATATACAGAACCGTAGTTTCCTTTAAGCATTTCAATATTTCGGTCCAGGATAATAAGTTTCCGGTTAGGAATTTTTCGCAATAACCGAAGCACATGTTGTTGCGTATCGGCATCCGGCGGAAAATGGGGTGTTATCAGGTAATAATCGTATTTATCGAGGTTTTCCTCCAAAAGCGTTTCAAACAAATTGATGTCCTGGTTGCTGGTATGTATGGTAATATCGACGTTATCGCCTATATTTGTCACAAACGATCTATATAATACCAATTTATAACTACTCAGTTTATCAAACAGCATCAATATTTTGAGTTTTCCGGCAATATCGTTTTGTTTAACATAAAAACCCTTACCCTGTACGGATTCGATGATTCCTTTTTCGCGCAAAATAGAATATGTCTTTTTGACCGTTTCCTTGGATATAGACAGGGTCGCGCTTAAATCATTCATGGAAGGCAAGTAATCGCCTTCCGAAATATTGCCGTCTTTCATTTGCTGCAGAATGGAATCTATCAATTGTTTATAGTACGGCACCTTTGAATCTTTATCAATTAAAAAGTTCATATTTGGAATCAGTCTAAATTTATATTACTATTTCGTAGAAAATCAATTAATTAAGGATGCAAAGGTAATAAAAAAATCATAAAAATCAAAAAAAATCGCATTTTGTTTTCATTATTCGAAAAAAAGTTTCTATTTTTGCACCACACAACACCACACTAATATCGTGTGTGGGTTGCCTAATAAAAAATATAATTTAATGTACAAGAAGTCATGGTATAAATGGGAAGTGTTGGCGTTACTTTGGATCGCTTATCTTCTGAATCAGGCAGACCGGCAGGTGTTCAACGTCGTTCTGCCGCTGATAAGGGATGATTTGCATTTGTCGGACGTGCAGGTGGGCGCCATTGCCACGATTTTCAATATGGCGTATGCCCTGTTTGTGCCTGTGGCCGGATTCGCCGGAGACAGGTTTAGCCGCAAATGGATTGTGTCGTCGAGTATCTTGTTCTGGAGCGTTGCTACAATGTTCACGGGCCTTAGTAATGGCATATTCCTGCTGATACTGACACGGAGCATCGCAACCGGAGGCGGCGAAGCCTTTTTCGGACCGGCTAATTATTCGCTGCTGGCGCAATATCACAGCAAGACACGCGCTTTTGCAATGTCGTTGCATCAGACAGCTTACTATATTGGAATCATTATCAGCGGGTATGCGGCAGGATATATCGGAGAGATATGGGGGTGGCGAAGCGCATTTTACATTTTCGGCGCCATCGGAGTGATACATGGTATTGTTCTCATTTTAAGACTGAAGGACAAGAAGCAGGATACGGTGCCCGTTGTACACAGTAATACTTCAAACAATTTTCTTGAAGGATTCAGGCTGGTGTTCACTACGCCTACCGCTCTAACACTTACTTTATGTTTTAGCGGACTGATTTTTGTGCTGACAGGCTACTTGACCTGGATGCCGACATACCTGTATGAAAATTTCGGAATGAGTCTTTCCGGTGCAGGCTTCCATTCCATGTTTTATACGCATCTGGCGGCATTTGCAGGAATTATATTTGCCGGTCGGCTTTCGGACAAGCTCGGCGCCAAAAATCCTTCCTTGCGAATGATGATGCAGGGAGCCGGTTTGATAGCCGCCGTACCTTTCATTCTGCTGATGGGAAATTCCATCACGTTTCTAACGGTATCTATCGGTTTTGCGGGATTCGGTTTTGCCCGCGCTTTCTTCGATGCGAATACATATACCGTACTCTATGACGTCATACCGGAAAAATATCATTCGTCGGCTTCCGGTGTGATGATTATGACCGGTTTTGCCGTCGGCTCGTTTGCGCCTGTTATCCTCGGATACATCAAATCGGTGGCAACATTGTCTTCCGGCATTTCCATGCTGTCCGTCATTTGGTTGTTGTGCGGATTGGCCATGATACTTACAGCCAAATATTTTTATCAAAAAGATTATCGTAAAAATCATGAATAAATTAAGAAAACCCAAAGCAGGCGTGTTATTTATCGCCTCTCCCCGCTTCAAAGAATTGGGGACAGACACACAGCGGGGCACTTACGGGGAGAGGAAATTGACCGAATCGGAAAACATCCTTCGCGAATTGAACCTCTTGGTAGATGTCGTGTATCCCGGTATAGTATATGAACGCGGAGATATTGAGACGGCCATGAATCGCTTTTTCCTCGAAAAAGTAGATTTTGTAATAGCCGAGTTCCTCTCATGGTCGGAAGATTTTGCATGGATACGCTTCCTGCGCGACATGCCCGGTATTCCAATCCTTTTTGTTAATCCTGCGAAGGATAAGATGTCGTTTACCTCAACCCTCGAAGAAGATGATTTTATCGAATATCTCTGTTGCGGAACGCTTGTTGGTTCACTGGAAGCGGCAGGTTCGACAGCAAGAACAAAACGGAAACATCTCACAACCATCATTGGAAACCGCGAGGAACTGGCAGAGAAAATAAGTGTGTTTGCATCTGCCGCCCGCGTGAAAAACATCCTGCGTCATTCGACCGTAGGGTTGCTGGCAAACTACAATGAAGCCATGTGGTCAACGTATATTGACCCTTACAACGTGTTTACACGGATAGGACCTGAAATACGGTTTATTTCCTATTCTGCATACGCGGATGTTATTGCGGCTCTTGACAATGCGGAAATACCGGATTATAAGAATGAACTGCTTTCAAAATACAAAATCATGGATGATGTGGACGACGTGAAATTTGAAGCATCCGTGCGGGCGTCGCTTGCACTGGCTAAATTGGCCGGACAATACGACACAGATGTAATGGTCTTCAACGATATTGACCCGGCAATGTTTCGACTGATCGGGTTACGGGCAGGATTCTATCATCCATGGTTCAATGAACAGCGTTCCGTGCTGGTGCCCGAAGCCGACATGGGTGCAGGGCTGATTACCTATATCCTTAAATTGCTGTCGGACAGGCATGTCAACTTCATCGAACCGTTCCATATCGAATCGGCTTACGGGACTTTCGCCGGAGGACATGCAGGGCCTAACGACCATAATGACCCTGACTTCCGCCGGAATGTCGTTATCGCCCGCGACGTCCGCTTTGCCAAAACGAATTACAAGTATGCCGGTGCACCTTTCGCCTGGTACCGCATTTCACCGGGACGGAAAACCATGGCGCAGTTAGTGGAGGACAATGGCGTGTACAAATTAGTTTGTACGCTGGTGGATTCGCTGGAAGGCGAACATTTGCTGGCTACCTACTCGCACAGTATCTTCAGACCGGTTGTCCCTGTGGAAAAATTGTTCGAGCAAATATTGAAAATCGGTACTACTCAACACTTTGCCCTGGTAGACGGCGATTATTGCGACGTATTGCGGATATTTGCCGGACTCATGGATTTTGAATTTTATCAGATACAATAATCAATAAAAAAATAAGCTATGAGTTTCATGTTTAATCCTCATCCGTTTGATGACCCGAATGTGGTCAATCGTCCCGAATTACCGGCCGGTATTGCGGATGAAATTGTACCAGGCACGAAGGAAACGGCCGGATATCTTGCCGGGATGTTGGTGGAAAAAGTCCGTAGAGAAAGCCGCAAAAACGGATTTGTCCTGGCAATGGACGGTTATATCGGGGCGCAATGGCAACAAGTGGTCAACTTGATTACGCAGGAGTTGAAAAATAAAGCGTTGCATGTCGTCTGTTTCGACTTTTCCCAATCTTTCAAGACGAGTGGTGAGTTAGATGTGATGTTTGCCGGTAATCTGGACGTGGATAAGGGAAAAGACCCCGTTAGCCTTTTCGGAAAACTGTTCAAGGGCAATTATGAAGACTTATTCGACAAACAGAAAGCGGATGCATTGCGGGAAAATATCGTACAATCGGTTGAAAAGGAGGGGGTTGTTGTCATTGTTTACGGGAACGGATGCGCCTCATCATCCTTCCGTGCGCTGTACGACTGTGTGGTTTATTTCGACGTTACCCCAAAGCGTGTCATCCTGCGGGCGCGGAACGGATGCTTTGCCAACCTTGGCGACCGTACGGCGCGTCCTCTCAAGGAGATGCTACGCCGCTGCTATTACATTGATTTTGAAGTGGCAGGCCGTCTGCGGGGCGAACTGTTGCAACAGGACGCCATAGACTTTTACATTGCAGGCGATGACCCCGACCGGCTGATACTGATACCACGCACCACATTCCACGTCCTTACGGGAACGCTGGCTACATACCCGTTTCGCTGCAAGCCGGTCTATCTCGAAGGTGTCTGGGGCGGGCATTATGTCATAAAACAGCGCGGCATCACGGGTATGCGCAACTGTGCGTGGGTATTCGACCTCATTCCGCTCGAAGTAAGTATCGTGATACAGGCAGGAGCGACTTTGATAGAAATACCCTTCTTCACTTTCGTACAGCAGCAGGGAGAGGCAATCATGGGAAAAGAATGTATGGAAAAATTCGGAGGATATTTCCCCATCCGTTTCAATTACGACGACACGTTCCACAGCAGCGGCAACATGTCGATACAGGTACATTCGGGACATGATTATAACGTATCGAACTACAATGAGCACGGACGGCAGGACGAAAGTTATTATGTTGTAGCCACCGGTCATGAGGCCAAAACATATATTGGATTCAACGAAGATGCTGATCCCGAAGCGTTCATCGCCGAAGCAAGGAAATCGGAAAAGGAACATACAGCCATTGATTACCGGAAATACGTGAATCATATCGAATCGCGTCCGGGCGTCCAGTTGATGTTGCCTGCGGGTACTATCCATGCTTCGGGTCGTAACCAGCTGATACTTGAAATAGGAAGCCTTACGATCGGTTCCTACACCTACAAGATGTATGACTATCTCCGCGCTGATTTTGACGGCAAACCCCGCCCGATTCATACATGGCACGGTAACAATGTACTGCGCCGTGAGCGATCGACCTCGTGGGTGAATAAAAACCTGATACAGGCGCCGCGTCCGGTCAGGAAAGGCGACGGTTGGGCGGAATACATCGCCGGTGAACACGAACTGCTCTATTTCAGCTTGCGCCGGCTGGAATTTGAACGTGAAATGGAAGACGACACATGCGGTGTTTTCCACGTACTTTCACTGGTAGATGGCGAAAAGGTCCTTATACAATCGACCGACCATCCGGAACGTTGTTATATACAGCATTACCTGGATGTCGTTGTCGTCCCGGCATCGACAGGGCGGTATGTAATTAAAAATCTCGGCAACCAGCCGGTATATATGCACAAAACGCTTTTAAAGGAAGGATTCGCGCATGACAACGGATAATGACAAAAAGGCATACTTGTGCATAGACGTCGGAGGCACATTCCTGAAATCGGCTGTACTGGACGAAAAAGGAGAGATACCGGAAGATTCATACTTCACCCTGGCGGCTTGTTCCGAAGATACGCATGATGTTGTTTGGGAGGTTTTTCTCGAAGCAGTGAACCATGGAAAGGCCGTTGTTGCAAACGCGGGATACCGGCTGGGCGGCATAGGCATTGCATTCCCGGGGCCGTTTGATTATCGGAATGCGATTTCGCTGATGAAGCACAAGTTTCAAAGCCTGTACGGGATAAATATTCGTGAACGATTGTATTCAACCTCAGAAATAGCGCATGATACGCCAATAGTTTTCCTGCACGATGTTGAAGCCGTTTTGGTTGGGGAACTGTGTAAAGGAAAATCAAAATCAATCGACAATGCGGTAGTTGTTACCTTGGGGACGGGACTTGGCTTTTCTTTCTGCCAAAAACGCCGGATTCAACGTAATGATTTAGGAGGCCCGGCTATTTCCATATACAATCTTCCCTACAAAGACGGCATACTGGAAGATTATGTGTCAAAACGCGGTATCATAAGGCTATATGAATCATTTGGCGGAAACATTTCCGGTAATCCGGATGTGGACGTTATCGGCGAAAAAGCCGACCAGGGTGATGAAGCCGCCGCCGGTGCATTTCGGGAAGCCGGACGGATACTTGCCGCTGCACTCGAACCGCTCCTTGCCGAACATTCTATTGAATGTATCCTTTTTGGCGGTCAGATTTCACGATCATTCCACCTGTTTGAAAAAGCGGTAACGGAAGGCGTTTCACATGTGGAAAGCCTGCTTCATATCGCCAGAGTGGAAGATTTGGACATGGCCGCCATGCGGGGGATATGGGAAACTATCCGAATGAAAGATTCTACAAAATTTGTTCTTTGATTTATGAAAGCATCCCTACCCCACCCCATGAACTTACCCAGAGTTCTCCCGGTTTTTTCCGGAGACTCAACGGGCCTCTTTGGAACTCCAACAGGCTTGCCCGGAGTTCTTTATATTTATTCATTAAGAAAAACATTTTATTTATTTAATTTTATTGATCTATGAAAAAAACATTTTATTTATGCAGGGATACAATGCGACGAATTTGTTATATCGTTTGTATCTCAATTTTGGTGACACTTACCGTGTCCGGACAGAAAAGGATCACCGGCACCGTAACGGATGCCGGGGGAGAACCTGTTATTGGCGCTAATGTTGTCGAGAAAGGTACAACGAATGGAATAACCACAGATGCGGAAGGAAAATTTGTATTGACCATCGGTAACAACAATCTCTTATTGATATCCTATATTGGATATGTATCACAAGAGTTGGACATATCAAGGTTTGATATTAGTAAACCGATATTAGTACAACTATTGGAAGATATCCGGACTCTGGAAGACGTTGTAGTTGTTGGTTACGGAAGTATTAGAAGGAACGATGTTACCGGTTCTGTCGTATCGGTGGGGGAACACACATTACAGACAACACCAGCGGCAAATTTCAGTCAAGCTTTGATTGGTCGCGCGGCAGGTGTAGACGTAGCGCAAAGCAGCGGTTATGCTCCCGGCTCTGTTGCTACTATCAGGATACGTGGTAATCGCTCGATCAGCGCCTCGAATGATCCGTTGTATGTCATAGATGGAATGACGTTTACAGGAGGCACGTTGAACGATATTAATGTGGCGGATATCGCCTCTATTGAAATACTGAAAGATGCGTCAGCAACTGCTATTTACGGTTCGCGTGCTGCCAATGGG
>JAISYY010000262.1 GCA_031269635.1 Tannerella sp.
TTACCGCCTCCCGTCACCACTGGAAAATTGTTGCCTAATTCTCCTTTGGGATAATAAACAAAACTGTGTACGTGCGCGTTCAAACAGATGTCGAACGGGGCTTTTGCCAGGATGTCGCCCCAAAGTTCCCGGCAGGGATTGTACCGGATTTCCGGATGATAGAGAGGGATGTGGTGGATCAGTATTTTTCCCGCTGCTTTTTTGAAAGCCGGACTGTTCAGCTCGGTTTTTAAAAATTCCGCCTGTTCCTTTCTCAGCCCGTCAAAATCGTTTAATCCGTAATAGACTTGTGTGGTATCCGGTTTGTCTTCGCCGCAGTCCAGGATGACGAAACGGGTATCGCCCCAATTGAAAGCGCCATATACTTTGTCTCCCACGTAATCGAACAAACTGCGGAGTTGGATGGAATAGGCGTTTCTTATTTCGTGATTGCCGCGGATGTAAAATACCGGAACCTTTTCCGCACCTGCGTTTTCATTCATCGTTGAAAGAAATTCGACTGCTTCCTGTTCGTTTTTAGGATCGGTAATGCAATCGCCGTTGAAAACGACGAAATCATATTCGATTCCTTTCGATTTCAACTGTTTTCCAAACAAATCCATCAACCGACTGTTCCTGTGCAGGTCGTTGAAGATTATGGCCGTGAAATCGGAATCACCGGGTTTCGGCAGGGTAAAACGGTACACATCCGAACAGGCTGTTTCTCCAAACTCTTTTTTGTATGCTTCGTACAGGCTTATCTCCCTCGAACATACGCGGTAGCTGTACGTCTTTCCGGGTTGCAGTCCTGTTAAGCGTATTTTATGAAACTTGTTATTGCAGATCATTTGTCCATCCACGAACAAAGCCTGTTTTTGATCCGTTTTTCCATCGGTACCGTATTCCACCCAGCTTTCTACCGGTACGTTTGTAAACCATGATACGGTGATTCCGTTGTCCACCGGATTCTGCAGATACGGTTTTGTCCTGAAAATGTTTTCAACAGGCGCTTTCAGGCGCACATCCGCATACAACGGGAGATGGTCCGAGGCCAAAGGTTCGTTCAATACGCTCTGTCCCGGCACGGAATAGCCGTTATTTTTGATTCCGTAAATAAAATCAATACACCGGTCGGGGTTATCCGCAGGGAAGGTGTTTTTCCGGCTGTCGTTCAGCAGGGTGAATTTTTCACTCAAGGCTTTCAGTTCGGGGGAATTATACGCCGCGTTCATGTCTCCTGCCAGAAAGAGGGGTTTATCAATATCTTTAAGCGTTTCCAGTATGAGGGATACCGAGTGTTCCCTGTTTTCCTGTTCCAGCGCCAAATGGGTGCAGCAGAAAAAATAACGGCTGAACTCTGCCACTAAAAGCGTACGTTTTTCATTTCCCGGCAAAGGGATTTGCCTGAAACCGATCGGCTTTTCTTTGGAAAGGATGCCGACGCCGTATTTCCCTCCCTGAAAATCAATGGCAGGAGCATACGTGTGGTGCATCAGCGTTCTTTCGGCGAGTTCTTTCAGTACGAACACGCCTCCGCTTCGTACGGTAGCGCTGTCTAATTCCTGCAAGGCGACTACATCCGGCAATATCCGGTTGATGACATCCGCTACCCGCTGATAGTCGGTGAGATTGTCCATCC
The DNA here is from genome assembly GCA_031269635.1 of Tannerella sp. Lineage (GTDB taxonomy): Bacteria > Bacteroidota > Bacteroidia > Bacteroidales > Tannerellaceae > Tannerella. The sequence goes on from JAISYY010000262.1 coordinate 1,619, forward strand.
CTGTGCAGTTTCTTACATTGTACGACATCATCCGGATAGAATTTTCTTCTTTGGTTGGAAGCGGTTGAGCGTTGAGACGGAATCCGGCAATAAGCAGGAATCCGATAATAAGTAACGATAAGTTTTTTTTATTCATAGACGATTTGATTTTAAAGAGTTACTGTATTTCTTAAAAGATTAATTTTTTCATGTGTTCAGCGATTCAGCGTTATCCGTCCGGCAGTCCAGCTGTCGATGGCTATTTCGATACGCTCTTCCGGCAGGGGGGAGGTGAACTCCAGGGCGATTTCCTGCCGGTCGCCGGGCATTAATGTTATGTAATTGTCCGAATAGTGTACGGGCAGGATGCGTTTGCCGGTTTGTCGGTCGAATACTTTGATGCGGTTGAAGAAGGATATCCGGTCATGCGCTTTCATTGTTACTTTGCCGGTATACGTCCCGTCCTGTTTTGTAAGGGACAGCGACGCTTCGGGGACGGTCGACGGCAGTTGTGAAAGCGTGGAATAATCTTTCTCCTTCGTCGTCAGCCAGTAGATATTGGGAGGAGTTTCTTTTCCGGCTTCCGACAGGGACAGTTTGAGGAAACAGACGCCTTCCACCTGCGCGGGGATGGCGACTTTGAATAGACGCACGACGCTGTTCGGCGCGGCAACAGTGGTCGCCGACTTTTCCCATAGCCTTTCGCCCTGCAAGGTATATATTTGCGCCCTTACCTCTACGTCATGAGCGCCCAAGGCCGTATTTACAAGCTCCACCTGCCCGGTTACCGGATTGTACTGCGGATGCAGCGGCTCGCAGCCTTTTTTAGCTCCGTAGAGGCTTGCGTTCACATCGAGGAACCAGTCGTACATCTGTCCCCGTAGCGAAGTCCACGGGTTTTGGGTTTTCCATACCAGGATTCCCGTATACCATTCCCACAGATGCGACGCCCAGCCTTCCATGAACGAACGGTATTGATCGTAATTCACGGCTTGGGCGTATTTGCAGTATGTTTCGATATCGTTCACCGGGCCGTAGCGTTCCAGGTGGTTCCCGTAACCAAGGTCTTTGTGGTATATCCATGCCGGGTTGCGCGTCCTTCCCATGCGGGGGAATTGCGAGAGTTCGGCGCCGGTCATCATTTCGCGCATGCTTTCAATTTCCGGCGAGCCGACGGAACCGGCTTCGGGGTTAAACGGCGTGGAGCGGAACGTGAAAAACCATTCCGGTTCCTGTATTCCATAAGGGCCGTCGCCTACCCCGCCGATTGTATTGCGCGTAAAGAGCGTATCGGTCGAATAGCTCGCAAAGAGCCGTTCAGGGTCGAGGCGGGGGAAGATGTCGCGTTTCAGCCGTTCATCAATATCCGCAGCCAGCGGCCACTCGTTAGCTCCGCACCAGAGGCAGAGGCTCGGATGGTTGCGAATCATCTTCACCTGGTCTTCGACGGAAGCGATGAAAAGGTCGTGGTCGTCGGGATATTCCATACGCCGCTCGCGCGATTCCAGTTTCAGGGGGTCAAGCCATGCACCGTTGCAGTCGCCGCTTCCCCACAAGTCCTGGAAAACGAGCAGGCCGTATTCGTCGCAGGCGTCGTAAAATTCGGGGCGTTCCAACAGTGCGCCTCCCCACACGCGAATCATGCGCATGTTCATTTCGGCATGGAATCGCACTTCGGCGCGGTAACGTTCCGGCGATAGGCGGAGCAGCCAGTCGGAGGCGATGTAATTGCCGCCGGTGATATAAACAGGCTGGCCGTTGACGTAAAACTTCCGTCCGCCGGTAACGGGACATTTCTCACTCGTTATCTCACGAATCCCGTAGCGCAACTGCCTGCTGTCGCTCACCCCGCCTCCCGTCTCGAAGGATATACGGAGGTCGTATAACGGCTGTTCACCGATACCGTTAGGCCACCAGAGGCGCGGATTTTTAACGGCCAACTCTTTGAATGAGACCTGGCGCTTTTCGCCGGGGGAGAGGGTGAGCGGTTGCGTCAGCCGCCGCCCGTCCGTTTCACAGATGAGCACGCCCGTTTGCGGCTCGCCCGACGTGTTCTCGACCTCTACCGATGTGCGGACAAAAGCGTCTTTCTGCTTTTCGCCCGGATGACGGACGCCGGGAACGTTGGTCACGATATAGGGGTGTTGCACCCTGACCGCCCCGGTTACAGTTACCGATACTTCGTCCCATATCCCGGTGTTCCGGTCGCGCACGGGCTGTATCCAATCCCAACCCGGCGTAAACTGCATGGTCACGTTACGCGCAATCTGTCCGTCACCTCCCTGCCCGCCGTTCGGATTGCCGACATAATCCGGCGGATAGACAATAACGGCAAGCAGGTTAAGTTGATTTTCCCTGATGCCGGAAGTAATATCAAAACGCTTGCGCAGGAACATCCCTTCGTGCGTGACCGTGTTCAGGCGCTTGCCGTTCATGAAAATATCGGCCTTATAGTTTATCCCGCGAAAATTGAGCCAGACTTTGCTTCCCGCAGGAATTTCTTCCACGCGGAACGGACGGACAAACCAAAAGGTATAAAAGTCTTTTCCCGTCTCATAAATATCCGGGATAAGATGGTTGTTCATACTATATTCCGGTTGCGGGAAAAGGTTATTTTCCAGGAGTGTGGTCAGCGCGGTGCCCGGCACACGGGCTTTCATCCATCCGCCGGTGTTGAACGGCGAGGCGGTCAGTTGATTCCCGTCGATTCGCACTTCGTTGGCGCGGCGGGCGTACCATCCTTCGTTCAACAAGGTTTTGGCACCTGCAGCGGGTAAGCGGAGTAATTCGTTTATCTGCGGCTGTGCCGCAACTGCGTATGCGGCCAGCACCGCCACGAGAAAAAGGAACGTTTTGATATAATAATGAATTTTCATAGCAATGTTTTATTAAACCCGGCCAAAAGTAATCAAAATAATTGTATTTTTATCATATACCGCTTGCAAAAGCCAAAAGTTTTTACGTAAATTTGCCACATCTTATTTACAACAAAATTTTATTCGATATGAAACGTTTTATTTTATTATTCATTGCAATAGCGATGACAGGTGTATTCGGCTCCATCAATGCTCAAAACAAGTCCGAATTAAGCGACAAAGATTTAAGCGATCAATACAAACAGGAAATCAAAGTTCTGGAGTCGGAAATCAAGACGGTTAAAATCAAGCTGAAAGCCGACAGAAACAACATTGATCTGAAAACAGATTTAACTGTAAAATCAGAAAAACTCAAAGATCTTAAATCGAAAAAAAACATTATAGACAAGGCGATCAAGAGCAAAGCTTCTTCCGAAAAGGCTGCAAAAAAAGCTGAAAAAGCACAGCAGAAGGCAGAACAGGCTGCTTCCGACGCTCAGAAATTAAAAGAACAAGAGAAATAAGTTCGCTGAGTTTACCGGTTTATTGAAAAACAGGATTGCCCCGGGGGAAACGGCCGCGGGTGATCCTGTTTTTTACTATATCATAAATCTCCTCCTGCTTTCCCGTCCCAATATCCGGTAGAAACCATTCCTGACTGTACAGGGTAGAATCTCCAGGCGCCAACGTCACGTAACGGCCATGGTTTTCCAGTTCTACGTAAGAGCCCTGCGGGGCTATATAGATTTCCACTTCGCCCTGTCCGGGAGGCATTTCACCGGGAGTGATGTCCGGGAAACATTTTATCAGGAGAAGACCGTTTGCATAATGAGCCAGCCAGCCATTCGCCGCCGTATGAAAGAGCTTCAGCCCTTTTTCCGGCAGTAGCGAATCCGTCGGACACCATACCGTCCCGTTTTTCACATACGAACCGTCTATGCCCAAATTATTGACACCGGCCTCTTCACCTGCCGGAAAAAAGCTGATACCGGGAGGCGTACGGACAACATCCCACGGCGACAGCCTGACCGTATCGGGAGAGGTATTTATGACCGTATATTGAAGCAACAGGGAAGTATCTGCCGTTGACAGGCGAAATGTTTTGCGCGCCATTAATCCCGTCTTTTTATCCGGCCGGCTCGTCATTGAAAGCATATCGCCGTCTGCATGCGTTTCATAAGGTTCACGGTCTATTTCCGCCGAAGGCGGCCAGTTCGCGGCCTGAGGGGATATCCACAGCGTTCCCCCGTAATATGACGGATGTATATCGCGCTACGTCAGCATCTCTTTCCCGGAACGCTTGAAGGAAATTATCTTTCCTCCGTTACGCGAAACGGTAACAGAGAGGCCGGCATACGATAATGTGAAATTATCCTTTTCATGTTGAGCATAAGTAAAGCCTATGTTTTTCCCTCTACCGGCATGTTTTCCCCAAACCGGCTGCATATATTCAAGGCTGGAAGAAGCGGAATTATACAATTCACCCGCCAGCATGATGAAAGGCTTTCCGTCGACAATCAACTGTTTGACGCCATTGAAGGACGTAATTTCCGGTAATACCTGCTGCTGTCCATACGCAAACAGGCACGCAAACAGAAAACCGGTGTATATACATAACTTTTTCATAAGCCGGCAACCTCCTTTTTATTGCAGATATTTTCCGGCCGGGACAGCCACTTTCCCTCTTTCGTGGGCGACTCCGCGATAACTTTCCGGCAAATCCGGATTTTTACCTTCGATATAGTGCGGGAACAGGGGGTACGGATAAACCGGGCGGCGAAACCGTACCTCACCGTCTTCTTTGTATGCCGTAGCGATAATCCGTTCCGGGGCGGATGCTTCTTCCACCCACTTGACCAGGGCTGCAAACAAGCTATAATCGCTGTCGTCGGAAAGGTTCGAAATCCACTGGCCTAATGCACAGGGGCCGGGACCTCCGCCGCAGTGAAACATTCCCGGCACAAGAAAATAACGGAAAAAGGTTTGCGTCTTTTCCATGCCACCTTGCTTTTCGACTACTCTTTCGTAGTAATGAACGGCATCCTGAAAGGGGACAAGCGGGTCGGCGGTTCCCGTGTA
>JAISYY010000297.1 GCA_031269635.1 Tannerella sp.
GATAATAACAGCGCTTATCCGCCGGTTGACGTCCGGGAAGCCGGGAAAATCCTGCTAAACTGTTACGGTGTCGCCGAAACGGAGGATTTATATGAAACCATAACGAAGTTGGATATAAACGTTGTTTAAGTCGTTTGGAGTAAATACACAATTTTTTTATAACTTTGCACGTTTAAGAGAGGAGGAGTTAAATGAATTTTGAGATATCATCACCGTTTAAACCGACCGGCGACCAGCCGGAGGCGATAAAAGCGCTTGTTGAAGGTCTTGATGAGGGGAGAGCTTATCAGACGTTGCTTGGCGTTACGGGGTCGGGGAAAACCTTCACAATTGCAAATGTTATAGAAAAGATACAGCGTCCGACGCTGATTCTGAGTCATAATAAAACGCTGGCGGCACAGTTATATAGCGAATTTAAAAGCTTTTTTCCGCGTAATGCGGTGGAATATTTCGTTTCGTATTATGATTATTATCAGCCGGAAGCGTATATTCCCACGACGGATACGTATATCGAAAAAGACCTTGCCATAAATGAGGAAATCGACAAGTTGCGACTTCGGGCTACGGCTTCGTTGCTTTCGGGACGGCGTGACGTCATTGTCGTTTCGTCCGTATCGTGTATTTACGGTATGGCCGATCCCCGCGCTTATGCCGAACAGGTCGTGTATGTTAAAAGAGGAATGAATATCTCACGGGACAAATTGCTGCGACGTTTTGTGGACGCTTTGTATGTGAATAATAAAGTTGATTTCCGTAGCGGATGTTTTCGCGTGAATGGCGATACCGTCGATATATTTCCGGCAATAGAAGGATATGACGGCGTCGCTTACCGGATAGAATTTTGGGACGACGAGATAGAACGTATTTCATCATTTAATCCTCAAACCGGATATGAATATGATGAACAGGATGCTCTTAACGTCTACCCCACGAATTTGTTTGTTACGACGCAGGAGCGTATAAATATGGCGTTGGGAGAGATTGCCCTGGATTTGGGAATGCAGGTGAACTTTTTTGAGAGCATCGGTAAATCAATTGAAGCAAAACGTTTGCGTGAACGTGTTACCTTTGATTTGGAAATGATACAGGAGTTAGGACATTGTGCGGGGATTGAAAATTATTCGCGTTACTTTGACGGCCGAAAGGAAGGCGAACGTCCTTATTGCCTGCTTGATTATTTCCCGAATGATTACCTGTTGGTTATCGACGAGAGCCATGTTACGATTCCACAGATCCGCGCCATGTACGGAGGCGACCGTTCGCGTAAAAACACGCTGGTGGATTATGGTTTCCGTTTAACGGCAGCGCGGGACAACCGTCCGCTTACCTTCGATGAATTTGAATTGCTTGCGCCTAATATTATATATGTAAGTGCGACACCGGCGGAATATGAACTCAGGAAAAGCGAGGGAATCATTGTCGACCAGGTGATAAGGCCTACGGGTTTGCTCGATCCGGTAATAGAAATACGCCCTTCGCTTAATCAGATTGACGACCTGATGGAAGAAATAGAGCAGCGTGCGGCTGTTAACGAGCGGACGCTGGTCACGACGCTTACGAAACGTATGGCAGAGGAACTTACGGATTATCTGACCCACATGGGGGTGCGTTGCGAATATATCCACAGCGATGTGGAAACGCTGGAGCGTGTGCGTATCATGGATGATTTGCGGAACGGACTTTTTGATGTGCTTATCGGCGTCAATCTTCTGCGCGAAGGCCTTGACCTGCCTTCGGTGTCGCTGGTGGCCATACTTGATGCGGACAAGGAAGGATTTTTGCGTTCGCACCGTTCGTTAACGCAGACAGCCGGGCGGGCGGCGCGGAACATTCATGGGAAAGTGATTTTTTATGCTGATACCATGACGGAAAGCATGAGACTGACTGTCGAAGAAACAAACCGCCGCCGGGAGAAACAGTTGGCTTATAATGAAAAACATGGCATTACGCCCCGTCAGATCGTTAAGAACACGGCCTCAATACTGCTGGGTGAGACAAAACTCAAACCGGCCGAAGAATATGCTTATGTTGAAGATGAACCGTCGCTTGTGGCTGATCCTGTCATTAATTATATGAATCGCGGACAGTTGGAGCGAGCTGTCGAACGCGTGAAGAAACAGATGATGGAAGCAGCTAAAAAACTTGAATTTATTGAAGCGGCGCAATATCGCGACGAAATGGCAAGGCTGCAGGAGATGCTGGTGAAGAAGGAGGCGGAGAAAGGAGCCGTGAACGATGGTAAGATCAAAATGTAATAAAGGCGTAATGATAGCCGGGTTGCCGGAGGTGGAATAAATATTTTTCTTAAAAACACTTTTCAATTCAAAAACATGTTGTATATTTGTGCTTTGTAAGTATGTTATTTAACAATCGTGGTAAAGCAGGAAAAAAAAATAATAGATCTATCGGCCAGTTTATCAGAGGTCTGGAGAGTTCTTACGGAAGAAGAACGGGATGTTTTGCGCAGTAATTCTAAAATTCAAAACTTTAAAAAGAATGAAATGATTTATTGCGAAGATGATGACCCAATGGATATGATGTGTCTTCTGAAAGGCAAAGTTAAGATTTATAAAGATGGGGTTGGCGGTCGCAGTCAGATCATCCGCATGATAAAACCTATCCAGTACTTTGCATATCGGGCGGCATTTGCACAAGAGCTTTATCGAACGAATGCTTCGGCTTTTGAGGCTTCTTCTATTTGCATAATCCCGATGACCGTTGTGGAAAATCTCATTTGCGGAAATCCCAATCTTGCGATGTTTTTCATACGGCAACTGTCGAAGGATTTGGGTATTGCCGATGAACGGACGGTAACCCTTACGCAGAAACATATACGCGGACGTTTAGCGGAATCGTTGTTGTATTTACGCGACAGCTACGGACTGGAAGAAGATGGCGCAACGATAAGTATTTACCTTTCGCGCGAGGAACTGGCGAACCTCTCGAATATGACGACTTCAAATGCGATTCGTACGCTTTCCATTTTTGTGTCCGAACGTATTATTGCTGTGGACGGAAGGAAAATTAAGATTATTGATGAGGACCGGTTGCGTAAAGTAAGCCGCAGGGGTTGATTTTCCAAATAATATGTTTTGTGGAACATTCGTTAATTATAACTTGCCAGGACAATGTGTTGTTTACCAGTGATTCTCACTGGCTTCATCCTCTTTTTGAATTACATGATTTTTTGCAGAAAGAACAGCTTCCCGCCGGGGCGCTTTTTCTTCACGACAAGATTGCAGGCAAGGCTGCGGCCTGTATGATTGCGTATCTCGGTATAAAAAAATGCCATATAGAACTTATGAGCAGACGTGCTGTACCTGTGTTTGAAAATGCAGGGATTGAATATTCATACGACAATATGGTGGAACAGATTGATTGCCGTACGGAATATTTGATTGGCGACGACATGTCTGCCGGGGACGTCTGGCTTTTTTTGCGTAAACGCGCCGGAAGGGTAGAGGGGTTGCCCGTGAAAATGGAAGATGTTACCGCGGCCGTTGAATCGCGTATTGTTTTGAACGGGCTGAACCTTACGCTTTCTGCCGGTGAACAGATGGTTATACATGGCGCGAACGGCGCGGGTAAGACTACGTTGCTGAAATGTATGCTTGGACTGGTGACGCCTGTAAGCGGCGTTATAAGAATCGGAGACTTCCGGGTCGGAACGAAAGACTGGGAGCGTAACCGTGTTTATACGGCTTATGTTCATCAGGAAAATATAAAAAATACGTTTCCCATATCGGCCGGCGAAGTGGTCTCAATCGGGCTTGCGGGGAGTAAAATCCCGGCTTCGGAGGTTGAATATCATGTGGAAATAGCCATGCGCCGTACGGGATGTTTCAACTTGCTTAAACGTTCGTACCATTCTTTGTCAGGCGGGGAGAAACAGCGCGTTTCGCTGGCGCGTTGCCTGTGTCAGCATGCGAAAGTCCTGTTGTTTGATGAGCCGACGTCTTTTCTGGATATGGAGGGAAAAGACGATTTGCAGGTTTTGTTGCAGGAGCTTTGTTACAATGAGGCGCCGACCATATTGATGGTCTCGCATGACATGGCCTGGGTAGAGCGGTTGGCATGGAACAGGAAAGAACTGAAAGGAGGCCGGTTGTGTTAGAACTGCTGACGCTTTCTCCTGTAATAAAAGGACTGATATTGCTGGTTGTTGCCGGGATTTCTTTTCCGGTCACGGGCGTTTACCTGCTGCGCCTCAATCTGCTCCCGTTGCGTTTCATGCTTATGCACGGCGCAATACTTGGGGGCGCCGTAGCCTTGTCTTTTTCGTGGAGTCCTTTTGTTACTACAATAGTCGTAAACTTATTACTTGTTCTGTTTATGACGAAAGCGTCGCGTTCCCTTCGAACAGATGCGGGATACATAAGCTCTTTTTTCATGGTAATATCCATATCGCTTGCCTTTATTCTTGTTTACAGGTTTAATGTGCAGGCAAAAGATACATTGTCGCTTTTATGGGGGAGCCTTTATACGTCGACATGGGGAGAAGTTGCTGCGGTAATCGCATTTTCTTTTTTGCTTGTAATGTTCCAGCTGTTTTATTACCGCAAGTTGCAGGCGTTCTTTTTCGACCGGGAAATAGCCTATACGTCGGGCGTCAATGAGCGTTTTTTATATTATGCGATGGTATTGCTTACCGCCTTGACTGTGGCTATGGCCATGAAAATAATAGGGGCGTTGTTGCTTGATGCGTTATTGCTGCTTCCGGCCCTGATTGCTGCTTTTCATGCAAAGAGCCTGCGGGAAGCGCTTGTCTGGTCTTCGCTGTGGGGAGGGTTGTTTGCCACAGGAGGTTTTTTTCTTGCATTGGTTTTTGATATTCCGGCCAGTTCGGCTATTGCGGCTCTGGCCTCAATCGTGTTTGTTGTTATTTTTATTATCAGGCGAAAATGAAGAAATTGTTGATGAAGTCTTGTTTATGGATAGTTTGTCCGGCGCTTTTTTTAACTTCGTGCCGGAGTGGAAAATCAGCGGACGGCGCCGGGACGGTTGTCGTGGCGACGACCGGCTGGACTGCCGCCTATGCGGAAGCGGCGGGTGCAAAAGAGGTTGTTGTTCTGGCGCCGTTTGAGATGGAACATCCATCCGAATATGAGTTGCGTCCGGGTGATATCCCTGAAATCATGAGCGCTGAAATTATTCTTTATGCCGGATATGAGGTAATGACGGAACAGTTAAAAAGAGGGCTGGATATTCCGGAGGATAAACTGCTGGCTGTAAATACCGATTACAGTTATAAGTCGATCGAACAGTCCGTCATGAGTATTGCGGAAAGACTGGGGACGGAAGATGTCGCCCGCGAAAATCTCCTGGATATAAAACATACGTTTGATGAAGGACGCCGCGTTTTACGGGAGAAAAACATGGCGGGAAAACCGGTAATGGCGCATCGTTTTCAGTCTTCAATAGCGAAAGAACTGGGCCTGATTCCTCTTGTCCTGTTCGGCCCTTCATCGCCCGAAGCTGCGGAGATTGCGGCGGCTTCCCGTGAACAGGTGTTTATGATAATTGATAATATCCATAATCCTGTCGGGCAACCGTTCCGGGAAATATATCCCGATAAAGCGTATGTACAGCTTCTGAATTTTCCCGGACGCGAAGGAACAAAATCGCTGGCGGACGTCGTTCGTTATAATACGTTGCAGGTGATTTCGGCAGGCGAGTGATTGCTTCGCGGTGCGTGACGCCGTCCCGGGCGTTTATTTTACGGCTTCCCTTATGCGGATTAATTTTTTGAGCAAATCTTCCAGCCGGTCTAATGGCAGCATGTTTGTTGCATCGGATTTTGCTTTTAGCGGTTCCGGGTGTGTTTCTATAAACAGGCCATCCGTTCCGACAGCGACGGCGGCTTTTGCTATTGTTTCGATGAGTTCCGGAAGACCTCCCGACACGCCGGAAGTCTGGTTCGGCTGTTGCAGGGAATGTGTGATGTCGGTTATAACGGGGAAACCGGACTTTTTCATTTGCGGGATGCTGCGGAAGTCTACTACCAGATCCGTATATCCGAACGTCGAGCCTCTTTCCGTAAGCATCACGTTCGGATTGCCCGAATCGACCACTTTCTGTGCGGCAAACAGCATTGATTCGGGCGCGAGGAACTGTCCTTTTTTGATGTTTACGATTTTTCCCGTCCGGGCAGCGGCCGCCAGCAGGTCGGTTTGCCGGCACAGGAATGCCGGGATCTGCAGGATGTCGACGTATTCGGCGGCCAGGGCGGCTTCGTGCGTTTCGTGTATGTCCGTTACGGTGGGGATGCCGAATGTTTCGTGTACTTTACGCAGTATTTTCAGCGCTTTTTCGTCGCCGATTCCGGTATAGGAATCTATGCGCGAACGGTTTGCTTTCCGGTATGAACCCTTGAAGACATACGGGATATTTAACTTCCCGGTTATTCCGGCAATGCGTTCCGCGATGTGTAACGCCATGTCTTCTCCTTCAATGACACACGGTCCTGCAAGCAGGAAGAAGTTGTCCGTACGTGTGAAGTCTTTTATTGTCATAGTTTGTTTTGTTTGATTATTTCTATTGTTTTCCTTATTTTTTCTTCTGCCGGGAGGGAGGCGTCGATCCAGTGTATTAAGAAGCCGCGCCGTTCCATTCCGCGAAACCATGTCATCTGTCTTTTTGCAAACTGGTGAATGGCGATTTCCAGTTGCCGCATCATTTCTTCACGGGTCATTTTTCCTGTCACATAGAGGGTCAGGTATTTATATTCCAGGCCGTAATAAGTCAGGTTGTCCGGATGTATGCCGGAATCGATCAGAGCGCGGACTTCGTCGGCCATACCTTCCGCCATGCGGCTGTGCAGGCGCTGTGATATTTTTTCGCGTCGCAGTTCGCGCCCAATACGGAGACCAATGATGAGGCTGTTTACAGCCTTGAACCCGTTTGTTGCGGGCGACGCTTTTTTACGGTACTCTTCGATTTCGATCGCTCTTATGGCTCGCCGGGCGCTGTCGATGTCGGATTTGTTATGAAGAACTTTGTATGATGCAAGCATGTCTTCCAGTTCCCGGAGCGTTTTCCCGTTCAGCCGGTTGCGGAGTTCCGGGTCGGGAGGCGCGTCCGGCAGTCTGTATCCTTTCAGGACAGCTTCGATATACATGCCTGTTCCTCCGCACAGTACCGGTATTTTCCCTTCGCTCCTCAAGCGGTAGAAAACGTTGAAAAAATCGTGATGGTATTTGAAAACGTCATATCTGGTTCCCGGTTCGCAGATATCAATCAGGTGGCAGGGGATTTTTACGCCGTTGACCGTATAGTCGTCCAGATCTTTACCTGTTCCGATGTTCATACGGCGGTAAACCTGTCGTGAATCGGCACTGATAATTTCCGTATCCAGACGTCGGGCCAGCGCCGCGGCAAATGATGTTTTCCCGCAAGCCGTAGGCCCTAAAACAGTGATGAGTTCATATTTTTCCATCCGGGCACAAA
>JAISYY010000299.1 GCA_031269635.1 Tannerella sp.
TGCATCTGTTTCTCGCCGCGGCTTCTCCCATTATTTCAAACGCGCTTTCACTGCTGGAAATGGATAATCTCCAGAAGAAGACCCGTACCGCCTTCGCGCGGTACGTGCCCGCCGATGTAATGGACGAAATAATTCTTAAATCTACGGAAACCAGGGGCCAAAGCGAAACACGGCAGGTAGTGATACTGTTTTCCGACATACGGCAGTTTACCAAAATATCGGAAAAAAGCGGCGCACAGGAAATAGTCGCCTTTCTCAATAACTTTTTTTCCATTATGGGAAACGAAATACTTTCCGAAGGCGGTTACATCGACAAATTCATCGGCGACGCGATAATGGCCGTCTTCGGCGTGTCGGGAGACCTGCCGGATGCGCCGGTTAAGGCCATTCGGGCGGCGGTAAAAATGCTTGCCGCCACAAACCGTACCGACACATCGGCCATCAATCTGCCGGAGAGCGGCCTGCATGTCGGCGTCGGCATAAACTGCGGCGAATGCGTGGTGGGCAATATCGGCTTTCAGGACAAGATGGATTACACCCTCATCGGCAACACGGTAAACATGGCTTCCCGGCTTGAAGGACTAACGAAGCAGTACCATCACCCGCTCATCGTTTCCGAGTTTATGTACGAACAAGCGAAAGACGCCTTTATCTTCCGTAAAATCGATGTTGTGCGGGTAAAGGGCAAAGATGAACCGGTGGGCATCTATGCGGTTTACACGGGTTTTGCCGGGGAGGTCACGAAAAATTTCCGCAACGGCAAGGCGATAGACCTGCCCGAAGTGCCGGAGCTGCTTATAAACCGGGAACTGCTCAATAACTTTAACAACGGGCTTAAACTCTACGGTATGCGTGAATGGGAAACCGCGCGTGAATATTTCGGCAAGGCCCTGTTAATCGACGGTGATGATTATTTCTCCGGCCTTTACCTGGGGCGCTGCATCGACTTCCTCAGAGAGCCGCCGCCGGAAGACTGGGACGGCGCGGTTACCCTTACGGAAAAGTGAGCGCCGCCCTGGGCGCATCCGGCTCTGTTGAACTCTTCCAGCGCCGCCTCGTATTGGCCTGCAAGGACCGGGTAAAGTCATCGTCCCCAAGGCTGGTGTGGGCATAAACCCGCTTCCCGTTTGTGGAATCCGGCGCGGCCCCTTCCCCATTCTGGGCAAAGACAGCCGCCGCGATAAATAGCAGCAGGATAAAGGGTTTGTTCATTTTATAAGTATTTCCCCATCAAATATTTTACCCCATAATAAAAGGGTCTGCAAAATATTTTGCAGACCCTTTTATAAAAGCAGGTATCCATTATTGTTGCCAAAACCCTAAAATTTAATAACTTTAGGTTCTGTTTCTCCAAACGAAGCGATTGTCGCAACGGCATCTTTAAGGTATAATACTTGCGTATTTTCATCGTCCGCTGAATACATTGCCTTTAATCCAGGGTTAGCATCCAACATATACTGTTTAGCCTCACGCCGATCATCTTCAACGGCAATTGCCTGTATACGGAGCCATTTTTCGCCATTGAAGACACAAACTTCAATTTTAGGATTTGCCCGAATTTGTTTTGAGACGGACTTGGCCTTTCCCGTTTGGATATAGAGTTTACCCTCAAAAACAACGGCTGTTCCAAAGGGCCGTACGCGGGGCTGGTCGCCTTCTGTTGTAGCCAAATAATAAGTTTGGCATTGTTTCAAAAAATCATAAACTTCCTGCATGGTCTTTCCTTTGCGGCCTTTCCCGCCGCCAAAATTATTTTATGTTCAACCGCTTTAGCGGGTAAAACACTCTTTAGGGTATCAATGCTTTTTTAACTTATGTCAAATTTCATGCATGAGTACCCTGTGCGTTTACTTCAGTTTTTATGATGGAACGGGTATATAACGCGGTATGCTCTCAACGTCATATTCCTGATTCCTTGTCAGATCAAGATATGGGAACCGGGCCACCATAGCACGGATATTCTTGATAGGATGAAATTTATCTCCCCAGACAACGATGACTTCTGTTCCGGGTTTTGTATACTCCGGGTCAATACAACAAAGTGAAATCATGTCATGGGAATACAATGTATACGTTTCATGCATGGATATACCGATCATTTCGCCCCTGTCATTGATTACACGATCCTGGCAGTTGCCATAACCGCTTCCGGCCAAATCAAAAGGATGGATAATTTTTTTATAAGGTTTAACCCCATGCTTATAGTACGAGGCATGTACATCAAGAATATCTTCGGCATTCCACACAAGGGTAACCATCTCACGGTGAGGACCCGCGGCGATTTTCCGCAGGGCCTCTTTCCCGTTAAAATCATGGTCATATTTTATCATGTGGTCCCAGCCGAGTTCGATTGGGTTGCGGAAATAATCGTTTAGGTCATCCGACAGGCTTCCCAATGGCGGGAGCAGCATTGGATCAAAAATGAAAGAGTCTTTCCTCAGATATTCCATGAATTCCGGTTCATCACTAAAAGGATACGCAAAATGTTCACCGATCTGCGGGAACCCATTTTCGGTGTGATTACAACAATAAGAAAGCCACCCCATCTTTTGGATACCAAATGGGGTCCCGGATTCGACAAGAGCATTATACACATCATGGCTATGTTCCAGTTCACCATGCACCTCATACGCCAGAGTTCCGCCCATGCCCATACGGATAATTCGGACCTTATGGCCCGCGATCTCAGCGGCGCAGAAACGCATAAATTTAAGACCATGCAGATCCTGCCTTGCGGCATTTTCTATTGTCTCTAAACTCTTGGGACCCGCAATTTGATAAATGAAATCGCGAATCGTCGTAACAAGCGATTCAACGTTATATTTGCCGTTGTTTGCCAGGAAATTGATATAAGGCTGAAAAGCGTAAGTACCAAAAGACTCCCCGGCAAGGCGGAGAACCATCCCGTGTTCAATAACGTTACCTTTCCGGGTCGTCATGATACCGTGACAAGCGGATCCGATTGACATTTTTGTAAAATTGTTTACAGAATTCTCATTCAACAACTTTAACGCATCGGGACCTTTCACGGTATGCATTGCCATAACTCCCGAAAGATTTGCACTTATATAACACGATTCCTTCCATGCATTTGTTTCGGGTTCCCAGCCATTGTATTCATTTACAACAGCAAAACCTCCAAAATTAATAAAGCTGCGCGCAAAAGGCGCGTAAGGTACTGTCGGATTTAACAATAAAGATTTGACCGGTTCCATGTTATTTATTTCCTCCTGAATTTGTGAATTCTGTCTGGGTCCCTACGGATGAGAATTTTGGATACGGGTTAATGATAAACATAACAATGCCTGTGATCGTCATAAAAACCATGCCGGTAACAATCGGAAATGTTACCGGGTCGCCAAATCCGGCGAAGAACCCGATAAATGGGGTGGCAAAGAATCCCATAAGATTCATGCTTGTATAAACAACGGATGTTGCAAATGGAATCATTCGCGGTTCGGTCACCTGAGAGACAATCATAAGAACCGCGGGAATAAGCGATGAATATTCGATACCGGCAATTAACATTGTAGTATAGAACATGGGAAGATTAGAAGCGATTATTAAGCCGCCTATACCTAATGCGGCAAGGATTAGCGAAACGCCAATGCTAAACCGCCTGGTAAACCTGTAAAATATCATAAAGGTAAGGCCGCCGATCATACATCCAATGGTATAGAAAAACTGCACCGTAGAAGATACTGTCACCGAAGCGCTGATTTTCTGTACAAGAAAAGAGAACATAAACAAGGCCGGCATGATAAACA
This sequence comes from Tannerella sp., assembly GCA_031269635.1. GTDB lineage: Bacteria > Bacteroidota > Bacteroidia > Bacteroidales > Tannerellaceae > Tannerella. Next base: position 3,768 of record JAISYY010000299.1, read on the forward strand.
AACTTGCAAGCGCCAATACAATCGAAACACCGATAACTCTTGCCGAAAGGCCGCCGCTTCGTGTTTTTTCGGGGATAGCTTCGTCCGGATCAGGATTCTTGAGGAAAGCGATAATCAAAACAAGCGCAATTACCGGAACCGCGTTTGTTAAATACGTATACCTGACATCAATGTCGGCGAGAATACCGGCGAAAATCTGCAGAACCATCGCTCCGCCAAAAGAAACAAACGTACTAAGACTGAGCATCCGGGCCTTTCTGTCACCAGAGTAGAAAGTTGCAATCAACGGGTTATTGAGAACGGTCAGTCCGCCGAGGCCAAAGCCGAATATGGCTCTTGTGGCAAGCAGTATTTAAAAACCGGGAATAAATGCGGGAGCGGAACCGCCTAAAATAAAAAGAACGGTACAGATAATTGCCAGTGTTTTCAATTTTACAAATCTCCCGGCAACAGTACCAATGAGCAATCCACTTATTATCTGTACGATTTGCGAGATTGAGACGATCCATCCGATGCTGGTTACCGGAACATCCGGATAAGAACTATAGATCTTTGCCAAAGCCGGCATAATGCTGCCTAAAGCCATACCGATTGAGCAGACCGCCATGATACCAATTGAAATTGTTGGTTTTACCTGTTTTTGTTCCCCCATGCTTTCACCTCTTTTCATTTGATTCAATATTTATTTGTGACTATCTATCTTTATCAAATTTCACCAGAGTTTTCTGGGAATAACCGTATACTCTTTGGGCCGGGTATTGTAAAATCTCCTGGAGCATTCGTCTATTTCACCGGAAACAGCCATGGCATGAACGCCCAGAACAACCGGAAACGGCAGAAAACTTCCACCCGGAGCGAGGTCGTCAATTGTGTGTCGTACAGACAA
>JAISYY010000313.1 GCA_031269635.1 Tannerella sp.
ACGCTTCGCTGGTGGAAGCGACAGGTCATGCCATACGCTTAGTTGACGGTAACCGCGAAAATATAAAAATTACAACGCCGGCCGATCTTGCCTGTGCAGCGTTTTTGCTTGTGGAAAAAACGAAAGAAAGTTAAGCGATACGAAATAAATAAACTGTACCGCGGTATTCCGGTATCCTGTGAGGGACAACTTTAGCATCGCATAATATCTTTTTCATTGTTCTATAAACTTAAAGAGTAAATAATTCCGTTTGTTGTTATATGAAAAGTTCGTTATCTTCTACCCTATATGAAGTCACAGTTTCCCATGAATCATAGACAATGCCGGCCGGTTTCCATTTCGTGCCCTCCAGCGATATGGAGGCCGGATGAAAATTGTCATCATCCGGCTCCAAGGTATTCCTGTCACTACAACTGCAGAGCATAAAAACGCCTGAAGCAAACAAATGTACTATGTAATACAAGCTCTTCCCTATCCGGCGAAGCGTTTCCTTTCCTTTATTTGTTTTCATCATTGTATTGTTTTTATTTTGTTTGTAAATCAAGTTTAGTTTGCATGAATATATTTGTATCTACCTGAATGGCAGCAAAATTAAACAGTGCAATGGAAACCTCTAACTGTTTTCGCCAAATTTTTAATATTATGCACCGTATCTTCCGAATACGGTATGTCCCGGTGCAACATGCGGGAAAAACTTTCATATTCCGTCGCGCTACCGGAAGGGTAATGCGCGTCAAAAAAAAAGAGAGGGCGGGCCTCACGGCCGACCCCCTCCAAAACAGTTCAAAATAAGTACCCAACCATATATCTTACGTCTTCCGCCGCGCAAATCACGGGAATCCCGTGAAACAGGATACATTATGTGTTCAGACAGTTTCAATAATATTGAAGGTGATGATCTTCCGTCCCTTCCAGGCGCCTTTGCCGCGGATGATGACGCAGGCGGTACCGGGGCGGTTGCGCTGCATGGCGCAAACGTCACGGAGTGTGTCGGGGCGGGATAATCATTTGCAGAAAGGGCGTCGGAGATTTCAGGGGTGTGGAGTAAGGCGTATGCAAGTTCGCCGCCGCGGGGGACGGCGAAGCGACGGCCTGTGCAGCGGGCTTCGCGTACGTTGCGTGAGGTGATACGCGGAATGAATCTTTCCCGCCCGAAGCGTGAGGTGAGGAACCGGCGTTTTTGGAACGGCTGGGAACAAGACGGCCTGTCCCGCATACCGCCGGCTGTTGAAATTTGTTTACCGGGTTGGGGGACGGTCTGTTTCGAAGTCGTAAGTGACAGTTCGCCGTATATGTTTATTATCCTTGCCGCCATTTCTGCAAATTTTTGACGTCAAAAATAATAAGTATTTTGCTAATATGCAACAGACAGGGCTTCCGGAAGTACAAATAAAATTTCAACATACAGCACATCCGTCTGCGAAACGGGTGGGAGGGTATGGGCCTTCTACAATATCATAATCGCGAGCAGGTTGTAGCGCTTTAAAAAACATGTCCCCTGACAGAGAAAACCTTCAGGGGACATGCATCCTTACTTATGACAATTATTCGTAGTGATTTGCCTGGGATTCGAACCCAGGACCCCATCCTTAAAAGGGATGTGCTCTACCTGCTGAGCTAGCAAATCGACCGGGACATTCTTTTGAAATGCGGGTGCAAAGGTAGCGTTTTTTTTTTTACCTGCAATTTTTTTCCTGCATTTTTACTCATTTTGTTTTTTTTAGCAGAAAAATCAACTTCCTGTCGGAAAATGCGTTATATTTGTGGGGAATATAAAACTTTCGGCTCTTATGCAGATGAAACGAATCCTTATCCTGTTTTTCTCCGGGTGGTTTGTCTATTTAACAGCTGTTGCTACTGACAATCTGCGCATACCGGACTTGCGGACGTTAAGCCTCGGCGGTGGGGGTGTAACGGAAACTCCGCTTTTTAACCCGGCTCTCTTGGCCGTACAGAAACGGAATAAATTGTATGCGAACTATTACAACCGGTATTCTATCAGCGAATTAGCGACGGTAAGCGGCGGCTTTTACTGTGTGAATGACATTCTGCCCGCGGGTATTGAGATCACTTCGTTTGGATACGACGAATACCGCGAAAGCCTTTTCAGGCTGTCAACGGGTAAACAGATCGCTCACAAATGGTCGCTTGGAGTAGCCTTTCAATATGCATTGCTTCAATCGGCGCTTTTTGAAGAAAGTTCCGGCAGAATATCCGCAGATATCGGCATTATGTACCGGCCTGTTGAAAACGTGTTGACAGGATTGTCAATATTACACTTCCCCTCCTTTAAGACAGGAGATAAGAATATTGACAATAAACATATTGCATCCTATTCCGTACAGTTAGGGTTCAACTGGGATGTTTTGAACATGGTGTTGATAACCGGAAGTCTCGAAAACAGCGAAGAAGATATCCTCACCGGCTCATTCGGTATGGAATACACGCCGTACGATGATTTCAAAATACGTACCGGCATAAGAACCGCCCCACTCAGACCGTCATTAGGCGTCGGATACCGTATAGCCGGCATCCATGCGGACATTGGTATGACTTATCATGCCGTACTCGGCGTAAGCATGGGCGTCGGCCTCTCCTTCTCCTTCTAAAACGACTGAACTATTCACTATTAACTATTCACTATTCACTATTAACTATAAATCATTATGAAACTTGCCCAAAAACGGATGTTGATAACCTGGTTGATAACCGTGTTAATAAACTGTCATAATGCTTACAGTCAAGAAATTAATCCTGATGATAAATGGATTGAATACATTGAGGAGCTACTGGAAGATTCCGAAGACGAAAACAGCGAATCCATCGAATCTTTATACAATGACTTGTCGTATCTCGCCGAGAATCCTTTAAACCTCAACCTCGTCACGGCGGAAGAACTGAAGAAACTGCCCTTCCTGTCGGATATACAAATCCTTAATATCCTCGATTATCTGAAAAAACAAGGTGAATTCGTCTCCATCTACGAACTCAAAAACATCCGGTTCCTGGATATGCAGACGATTGAGCTGATTCTTCCGTTCGTATATGTAGGAGAAGTCGACAAAGCGCGCGCCTTTAACTTCAAAAATCTGCTGAAATACGGTAAAAACGAATTCCTGCTGCGATACGACAGATGCCTGAACCAAAAAAAAGGGTATGAGGATTATCCCGACAGCATATTGCAGAAATATCCGAACCGCAAATATGCGGGGGAACCTTTTTATTCATCCGTGCGTTATTCCTATTCGTTCGATAATCGCCTGCAAATGGGATTTGTGGCGGAAAAAGACGCGGGAGAAGCATTTTGGAACAAACAGCACAAAGGATTCGACCATTATTCGGGGCATCTGTTCCTGAAAGACGCCGGCAAAATAAGAAGTCTGGCTGTCGGGGATTTTAAAGTTTCATTCGGTCAGGGACTTGTAATAAGCAACGATTTCTCCCCGTCGCGAAGCAGTATGTTATCGCAGGCCGAACGCCGTAACAACGGTTTCAGGCGTCACTATTCAACAAACGAAAACGATTTTTTCAGGGGCGCAGCCTCCACGATCTCTTTGAAAAGTGTGGATATAAGCGCGTTTTATTCAAGCCGCAACGCGGACGCTACGACCGAAGGGCAGACGATTTCATCGTTTAAAACAGATGGTTTGCACCGAACTAAAAGCGATCTGGAGAAAAAACACGCGGTAACGATTCAAACGGCAGGCGGTAACATCCGTTACATAAGCCCGCGGCTACTTGTCGGCATTACCGCGTTGACCTGTTCATTCGGCGGATATTCCGTTGACCCCGATCCAAAACCTTATAACAAATTTTACTTCCGCGGCAAACGGAATACAAACGCAAGCCTTGATTACAAATGGCAACACGGAAGAACAACTCTCTACGGTGAAACCGCCGTTTCGCAAAACGGCGCCGCCGCCACCTTAAACGCCCTTCAATGGAGCGCCTCGTCCGGTATCCGGGCGCTCATACTGTACAGATATTACGACCGCAGGTACCAGGCGCTCTACGGCAATGCTTTCTCGCAAAGTTCCACCGTTCAAAACGAAGAAGGATTATACGTCAGCATACAATGTGCGCCGATCCCTTACTGGCGGTTTTCGGGTTATGCCGACTTTTTCCGCTTCCCATGGATTAAATACGGAATAGACGCCCCATCAACCGGGCAGGAATATATGCTCCAGGCCGATTTCAGCAGGATAAAGAACACGACCGTATCCGCACGGTACCGTTTCCGGCAGCGCGAAAAGAATGTCACGGGAGAACATGAGGTGTCGGTCAGGCCGGAGGGACGGCACAGGCTCCGTTTGCAAATAACCCATAAATCGTCAGACCTCATGACACTCCGCACAACAATAGAGGGGAATGTATACGACGAGTACATTTCATCCGCCGAACGCGGATGGGTCGTTTCGCAAAATGCAGGCTGGAAAAAACCGGATTCACCCGTTCAGATAGATGTTTACGCCGCATATTTTAACACAACCGGTTACGAGAGCCGGATTTATTCAAACGAAAAAAACATGCTTTACAGTTTTTCAATGCCGTTCTTTTATGGCGAAGGGATCCGCCTGTCGACCGTGCTGCGTTATAATTTCAACCCAAGACTTTATCTTTCGGTAAAAGCCGCCTGGACGCATTATTACGACCGCAATACCATCGGCACGGACACGGAGGAAATCGCAGGACACGACAAAACCGATTTGTCGGCCCAACTGCGCTGGAAATTCTAAAAAAAAGCGTTTCTTTGTAGCCTGTTATGTGTACATTATTAAAATAAACTATGTCGACTTTACTATTCGATGAAATCGTATACGGCCCGGTTAAAAGCCGCAGATTAGGCATCTCGTTAGGCATAAACCTTTCGCCGGTGAACGGCAAAAGATGCACGTTCAACTGCATTTACTGCGAATGTGGCCTGAACGAAGAACGCCGCACAAAAACGCCCGCGCCTTCACGCGAAAAGGTCAGGCAGGCCCTGACCGGAAAACTTGCGGAGATGAATACGGAAGGCGTATGTCCAGATGTTATCACATTTTCAGGAAACGGCGAACCGACCATGCATCCCGATTTTGCAGGCATCATAGACGACACGCTCGAAATACGGGACAAACTTTGCCCGGGAACAAAAGTGGCCGTACTGTCCAATTCGACCATGTTACATAAGGAGGAAGTAATGCAGGCGCTGTGTAAAGCGGATGAAAACCTGATGAAGCTGGATGCCGTATCCGACGATTTAATCGGACAAATCGATCAACCCGAAATGCACGATTTCACCGCAGAAAAGGTTGTTGAACAACTCTGCCGGTTCAATGGAAAACTAATCATCCAAACGATTTTCCTGAAAGGCGAACACAACGGGGTCTGCATAGATAATACCTGTGACGGTAACGTTGCGCAGTGGATAGAAGCCCTGAAAAAAATACGCCCGGAAAAAGTGATGATTTATACCATCAACCGGGAAACGCCGGTAAAAACATTGCAGAAAACGCCGGTGGAAACGCTGGAGCAAATAGCGGAAAAAGTAAGACAGGCCGGTTTTGATGTTTCCGTTTCAACATAAAACCGGCCTGTCCCGTATCTACAAAAACCTTATGGCGTTTTTACGGCGCGTACAACCTTCAATATCCTGTTATCCCTGCCGTATATGCGGAAGAAATACAATCCCGGCGATAAGGAAGATGTATCAATTATTTCATCCGGATTATTTACAACCCGGCATATTTTCCCCGAAACGGAAATCACATCCACACGCACAACGGAAACAAATCCTTTCAGCGAAACAAAGCCCGAAAACAGGGTAGGAGAAATATTTACTTCATCATTAACCGTTTCCACTCCTACGGTTACGTTCACACTGTTGCTTTTTTCGCTCTCGACATCGCCGTAAAATGCCGAAACTTCATATCGGTAGTCAGCATTTAAAGCAGCTTTTTCCATGTGAACGGTTTCCGACGGAGAGAGGTTCCGGTGCACCGAGCCGTTGCGGTAAAGCCTGTATTTTGTTATTTCAGGAAATGCTGCCGGCACGGAACTGCGCAAAGACACGGGTTGCTCATTAACCGGTATCTCCGCAACCTGACGCTTCGCAGACCTGGGGAGGAGGGTGGTTGCGAGCCTGGATCTATTCCGGGAAACGGCAGCGACGTTTCCCGGAATTTCCGAACTGCGCTTCAACGTCCCGGAACGGCTTTCCGGAACACCGGCTTCGTATTTCAAAACCAGCTTCCCGGAGTCCTTCCCTGCATCGCCATCCAAAATTCCGCTTTCGGACGTTACCAGGGCAGAAAGAACAAAGTTATAATTATATTCATCGGGATCGTCATCGTCGTAATAGCGTTCCCAATTTTCGCCGTCAAAAGAATAGAGATTACCCTTCCCGTCGACAGCCGGCCCGGCGTCGCATATTGCAGGGTAGCCTTCCCCGGTGTTTGAAATATAAATGGAAACAATAAGCGATCTGGAGCCGTCAATCACAAACGGCTCATTCAGTACGATCGCATTAATCTTCCTGTAATCAAGAGAAGACGGGTCGATTTCCTGCCGGTAAGCATAATCGCCCTGCGAAATATAGACCTCGTACGTACATTTTTCCCGGGGAAGGAACCGTACCTCCCGTATGAATTTCCCGTTTAACGGAGATATTTCTTCACGGGACCATTTCTGACCGTAATAGAACGGTATGCTCTCGTTAAAGCCTACCATATATTCAGGTTCTAATGTTCCCCAATAAATCACCTGCTCATAAACAGGCGCATTCCAGCTTAATTTCACATTCTCGGTATTGTCTATACGTTCTGCTTTCAAATCGGCAGGCGCTTTGAATTTCACATACGATATGGTCGTAGAGACAAAAGGCGACTCCTCTCCGCCTTCATAAACGGCAGAAACGGAATATAGCAGGTTTCCGGTAAGGGGTTCTTCGTCGGTAAATGCAAGGGATGTCTTCTCACCTATTTTTTGGTTATAACGGTATATATTATAATGCTCCGGGTGTTCCGTTCCATTGGGAGCGTTCCAGTCCAGGGAGATACTTTGTCCCTGCTTGACGGCCCTGAGACCGGTTGGAGCGGGCTTAAAGACCTTGCGGAAACGTCCGGCCAGGGCTTCCACACCGGAAAACGTGGGGTCGAGCCATATATCCATGTGGGCGGAATCGGCCGGGAATTTGTTCCAGTGATGACTCATTTTTCCATAAATATTAAGACCTTTCGGATAACTGCATGTCGAACTGCCTCCTGTCAATGTCCCAACAACAAGCTTGTTTTCATTATACAGCGGCGATCCGGACGAGCCACCTTCCGTTATGCCGAAACCGTTTGCCGTTTCATGGAAAGTCACGTTCCAGTGGGCATTCCTGTATCCCGTAAATTCGGACGACATGAACGTATAGTTCTGCGCCGGTGTCCGGTAAGTCGATATCTTCTTGTAATCGCCATTGGGATGATGGATACACGTTCCGGACGAAGCGGGCGCATCCCCCCTGTACCATCCGTTGTAAAAAACGTCATAACTTTCAGGTATTTCTTCGTTCAGCAGCAGCAGCATCCCGTCCGAGCCGCCTTCCATGCCCGTGTTGACAAGCAGTTTGCATCCGACCTTGGTTTTTATAATGCCGGAAAACGAATCGTTGCCGCAACCTTCACGTTCCTTGTGAAAATAAAAAAGCCATTGCGCCATGTTCGTACTGTCGGCTACGGTCGACGAGCCGTCGGAAGCACAGTGGCGAGCCGTCAGGATGAGCGGCTTAAAGTCTTCGGCCGTATTGTTCATCAACGTACCTGTACATATATAGGATTTGTCACCGATTGTCTGGACGGTGTGGCACACGCCTTTTTTCTCGTTTTGCCACGCATCGCCTTCTTCGCAGTTTATATTGACCATGCACTCGCCGGATGATGCGCGCGTGGTTATGCCTAAAAACGTTTCCAGCGCGGACGTGTTGTAACCGTATCCTATATTGTCGATATGTATGCGCGGCTTTTCGCTGCCGGTTTCCGGCTCTACGTATTCAAGGACGAGTTCGTCGCCTCCAATAAATTCGGTAGCAAAAACGCCGCCCGAAGGATGCGTGTTTTCCGTATATGCGCCTAAAAGCCGGGATTTGTCCGCGCTGTAAATAAACAACTTTCCGCCGGCGGGAATATAAAAATCCCTGTAGTACAGCATGACGGCTACGGCGCCGGGCGCTTCAAGGTGCAGCCGCCAGATGCGTTCGCCGCCGGGCAGCGTCGTCCGCGAGCCGGAATTATCCGGCGTATAATCGACTTTAACAAGCTGGGCTACCGGCACGGGCACTCCTTCGCGGGCACGCCAGTTATCCACTTCGCGCAGGTCTTTAATGTAAAAATCTACCGGGACGCGGATTTTATCAACTGCGCTTCGCAATGCCGGGCTTTGATCATAACCGAAACTGGGGGGAAATCCTCCCTCGCCGGTTTGGGAAAAAGTATCCGGGACATGTAAAAGAGATGCACTCATCATTGCGGCAAAACAGAATTTCCGCACGTTAATATTTAAATATCTATAAAATCGCATAACACATTTTCTTTCTAATAGTTTGCAAATGTACAAAAAAAAACTACTTTTGCACAATCATTCTGTTAATATTCTAAATTTTATGAGGAAAATATTTATATCCGTTTGCTGTACAGTAATATTTTGTAGCATTAATGCCCAAAAGAGCGCGTTTGATTATGGCTTTTATGGATTCGTGAGGGGCGACCTTTACTATAATTCAAGAAGCAATACGGAAGTCGTCGACGGACTTTTTTACCTTTACCCGAAAGATGTTTTTCCCGATGCCGCCGGTAAAGACCTCAACGAGCGATCGAACGGGAGTTTTTATACTTTTACGACGCGCTTGGGATTGAATATAAAAGGGCCGGACATCGGTTCCGCAAAGACGTCTGCTAACATCGAATCCGATTTCGGGGGGACGACGGATATAAATTTCATGCTGCGCCTCCGCCGGGCTTATGTGAAATTGGACTGGGAGCAGGGGTCTTCCCTCCTGTTGGGCCAGACGTGGCATCCCCTGTTCGGGGACGTAATGCCCGATGTGCTGAACCTGGCCACCGGAGCGCCTTTTCAACCGTTTAACCGCAGCCCGCTGATAAAATATCAATACCGGAAACATGCGCTGACCTATACGGCAAGCGCCATTTACCAACTGATCTACACCTCCGCCGGGCCTGCCGGAAAAAGCGAAAAATACCTTAAAGACGGCGTCCTTCCCGAATTTTACGCGGGCGCGGACTACCGGAACGGCGGTTTCCTTGCAGGCGCGGGCGTTGATATGATCTCGCTCAAACCCCGCCTCGAATCGGTTTATAACGGCAA
>JAISYY010000317.1 GCA_031269635.1 Tannerella sp.
TCTGGAAAGCCGGGGATGGACGGATATGTACATCCAGCATATTGCCGACGAGCCGGTTGATAGCGATGGTGCGCAAAACAGGAAACAGGATGTATCCCGGCAAATTTCTTAAAAATCTAATGCGTCAGCCTTGCCCCGGAAACCCTGTCTGTTGCATATTATCAAAATACTTGTTACTTTTGGCGTCAGAAAAATATATGAGGGTACTTATTGAACTGTTTTGGGAGGGGCCGGCCGTGAGGTCCGCCCTTTCTTTTTTTGATGCGCATTGCCCTTCCGGCAGCGCGACGGAACAGGGGTGCAAATTAAATTGTTGCACCGAAGCACATCGTGTTCGGAAGAATTTTATTTCCATGTACTTAGCAAAAACGCTGCACAGGCAAGATCGGCCGGCGTTGTAATTTTTATATTTTCGCGGTTACCGTCAACTAAGCGTATGGCATGACCTGTCGCTTCCACCAGCGAAGCGTCATCGGTAAAACGTTCCTGATAGGGTTGTTCATAAGCCCGGCGCAGCAAGGATGCGCGAAAGACCTGCGGGGTCTGCACGACGCAAAGGCGGTTGCGGTCGAACGGGCGGCTTTCGCCTCCGTTTATTTCCCTGACCGATTCAATCACCGGGACAACCGGTATGGCTGCTCCGAAAGCGCCGGCTGTCGCGAAACAGGAAGCAATCACCTCCTGCGAAACAAACGGGCGTACCCCGTCGTGCACGGCGATCAGGCCTTCCCCTTCTGTTTCGTTTAAACCGTTCCTTACCGAATGAAAGCGCGTGCCGCCTCCGTAAACGATGCGGTGAGGGACGGTGCAGTTAAGCTCTTTGCATAGCATTGTCCAGTACGAAGCCTGTTCTTCCGGTATCACCAGCAAGATCTCCGCCGTGGCATCCCATTGATGAAAAACAGCTAACGTATGCATCAGCACAGGTTTCCCTTGCAACGGGACAAACTGTTTCGGCAAGCCTCCCCCCATGCGCACGCCTTTACCTCCGGCAACGATTATGACCGTTCGCTTCATGTCTTTAAATGTTTCACGAATCCAGCGCTTCGAGTATCTTCTTCACTTCTTCGTCCGCCTTAAAAAGCTTTTCCTTACATAATTTTATAAGACGCGCCGCTTCTTTCACTTTTTCCGAAAGTATATCCACATCGAACTCTCCATTCTCCATATTTTCAACGATAACCCGCAACTTTTCTACGGCTTCGTTATACGTTTCCTTTTTTTCCATCTATCACGTTTTTTGTTTTTTATTTCTGTCACAAGACCGTAGCCTTTCTTTCCCCGTCGGAAAACTTTACGGTTATTTCATCTCCACCGGACAGTCCGGCCGCATATTTTACAATCTTTCCATCTTTCACCGTCAACGTATAACCGCGTTTCAGGATATATTCCGGGGATGTCATTTTTATATACTGTTCATCGAGTTCCAGTTTCCGGCGATGTCCCGACAAGATCGTTCCGCAGGCATTCTGCAGGCGTAAAGGCATCGCGTCGATGAATGTTGCGTTTCTCGAAAGCGTCAAATCGACTGCACGCCGGATGCGCGGCGATATTTCGCCGATACGTTCCGAACAGTGACGTAACCATTGCGGCAATGCCGACAAATGGGCGGTCATTGTATGCAGCCGGTTGCGGTGAATCTCGATCCGCCCGGTAATCATCAGCGGGAATTTCGTTGCAAGCAGGCGCAGGACGGTCTTTTCCTGTGTTATACGGGCCGTCGCCCCGGCATGTATGCTGCTTTCCAGTTCCTGCACTTGCACCGCTTCCCTGTTCATACATTCTATCAGGAACGAAGCCACGGCAGTCGGCGTTTTCATTCGCGAATGGGCGACCATATCAACAATCGTATCGTCACGTTCATGACCAATGCCTGTGATGACCGGTAGAGGAAACTGTGCGCAGTTAGCGGCCAGAAGGTATGAATCAAAACTACTTAGCTCGGACGTAGCGCCCCCGCCGCGAATAATCACGGCCACGTCAAAAAGGCCGGCATGAGGAAAAAGCCTTTCAAGCGCATTAATAACGCTTTCTTCCGTCTTTTCGCCCTGCATGACCGCCGGGAAAAGTTTTATATAAAAGGGAAAGCCTTCTTTATTACGGGTGAGTTGGTCGACAAAATCTTCATATCCGGCGGCTGTCGGGGAAGTGATAACCGCAATACGCTGCGGCAACGAAGGAAAGGGCAACTCTTTGTTCAGCCCGAAAATCCCTTCCTGCTGCAGGCGGTGAATAATTTCCTTACGCTTCCTGACCAGGTCGCCCAATGTATAAGAAGGGTCTATGTCATGCACATTAAGGCTGTATCCGTACAGCTCGTGGAACTCTACGGATACATTGATAAGCACCTTTAATCCCGAACGGAAGACTTGTCCCGTTTCCTGTTCAAAATAAGGTTTGAGCAGCCGGAAAGTCCTTGCCCATACGGCGCCACGCGCCTTCGCTGCAATTTGCCCCGACGGTTCGTCTTTATCAATAAATTCGAGGTAGCAATGTCCTGACGAGACATTCACGCGCACATCGCTTGTTTCGGCGCGTACCCAGTACGTTTCGGGAAGCGTACGGTTTACCGCCTCCCGCACGAGCGCATTAAGCGCGGATAGCGACATCGCTTCGTGAGAACTGTTGCCCGGAACGGGTTTAAAATTTTCGTAAGGCATCACGATTTGCTTTATTGTATGCGTTAAACATATCGGGTATGCCGTATCCCTGTTGAACATCCGGTTGCTGATGCCGGCTTGAGGATTCTTTTATCAGTTTTATCAGTTCGGTATTCTTCAAAAGGGGAAAGGCTTGCCACAGGCAGGCTGCCAGGCCGGCTACCGTCGGGGCGGAAAAGGATGTGCCGTCAATAAATTGAACCTGACCGGCAGAACCTATCGCGCAGATATTTGTTCCCACAGCCGCCACATCCGGCTTTATGCGGTAATCGGCCGTCATCCCGACCGAGCTGAACGAGCTTCTTTCCTTGTCGAACGTAACACTTCCGACGGTCAAAACATCCGCCACATCCGCCGGGAACGTGATCTTCTCCCATTCGCTGTTGCCTTCATTACCGGCGCTGCTTACAATCAATATTCCTTTTTTCGCCGCCGCATCCGCCATACGGCTGATAAAGGCCGTCTGCCCGTCCAGGTCATCCCGGCTGTAATAACCGGTCCTACCGTCATAACGGAAATAACCTAATGACGAGGATATGATATCAACCCCGACGCTGTCCGCATACTCTACCGCCGCCGCCCAGAAATCTTCTTCTATCGGAGATTCACCCCGTGTATCTTCACTTTTAATCAATAAAAACGACGCATCCGGAGCCGTGCCGACCATCACTCCCGGCAGGTTTGCCGCTATACACGACAATACTTTCGTCCCATGGTCGTCTTCGCGGAAAACGCAACGGCCGGGAAACGTGATGTTGCGGGCGCCTAACAGATTCATCGAAGAAAAGGCGTCTATCCTGTCCACATTCTTGAATCCGGCATCAATAACCGCCATACGGATTCCTTTGCCGCGATAGCCTGCGGCGTGCAGACGCAGGCCGTTAAGCATAGCCATCTGTTTTTCCGCATACCCGTACGGGTTCTCACGAAGACTGTCCTTTGACAGCAGGCGGGATGTATCCTCTTCATCATAAGACAAAACCTCCTGCCGGTCGCCGCCGTCCCATACACACGTTAAAGAATCGACAAACGGAAGGGCGCTTAATACGTCCGCCACGGCGCTATCCCGCGCCTCCACAACCACCGTTTTCATCCATTTGCTCTGTACAACGGGAGAAGCGCCGGCAGCTATCAATGCATCCATATAGGCTTGCGAAACCGGGAAATCGGTCTCGTCGACAAACACTTCCCGCAACATGCGCCGCTCGATGGATTCCGGCGATAAAAACGCTTCGGGAGATGATATACGGAATGGCGATTCCCCTTTATCTTTCAGGTAAACGCGAAAACAATAACTTTTTTCGGCGGGCAAATAAACGGCGCTCACCATAAAGCACATCGTCATGATGCCGATTCGTCGCCGTATAGACTTGCAGATGCTCCGGTTTATGAATGAAATCATTGTAGTTTTATATTATTCAGATAGGCACTTCCCGTTTGAGGCTTGTACGCAACGACATGAGTGTTTCCGTTTCGGTCACGCCGGGTATTTCCTGGATCCGGGCATTCACCAGTTCCATCAGATGTTCATTATCCCGCGCATACAATTTAATCAACATCGTATATGGGCCGGTCGTATAATGTATTTCGACGATTTCCGGTATTTTTTCCAGCATGGGAACCACCTCTTTATACATTGATCCACGTTCAAGTTTTATACCGATATACGTACACGTGTTATACCCCAGCACCTTCGGGTTAATATAATAACCGGAGCCTACGATCACTTTCGTTTCGATAAGCCGCTGCACACGCTGATGAATAGCCGCTCTTGATACACCGCATGCCTCTGCTACATCTTTAAAAGGAATCCTTGCATTCTTTGAAATAATTTCCAGAATCTGCCGATCTAACTTGTCAATTTTTTCTGTTTCGGACTTTTCCATTTTTTAGTTGATTTTTCTTTAAAATAATACGGCCCAAAGATAGTAACTTTTTATTTGACGACAAAAAAATAAAAAAAACGACTAAGAAATTTTCTGCGACTATATTAACCCGTACCCCCCTTGCCTTAAAAATATAACAACAGGACGATTAAACCTTTTCGACCGAATACAGTCTTATTATCAACTCGTGTTTTTTTAATATTTCAATTCATTTAATAGTAATTTCTCATGAAAAAAATTTTCGTAATCGCAGTGTGTATAGTAGCAACGCTCATCACTGCAACAGCTCAACAGCAGAGAGGACGTAATTCCGGCACACCGGAAGAACGTGCAAAAAATCAGACCACCCGTTTGGATTCTTTGGTGAATCTGACCGCCGACCAAAAAACAAAAATTGAGGCTATTAACCTTGATTTGTCTAAAAAAATGTCCGAAATTTTCCAGAGCACCCAGGGAGACCGCGATAAAATGCGCTCCAAAATGGATGAGCTTGCCACTGAACGGGACAAACAGTACAAAGCCATCCTGACGGACGATCAGTACAAAAAGTACTTGAACAACCGTGAACAGTTGCGAGAGCGGCAAGGCGGCCGGAGAAGAAATTGAATCCTCGTTATTCCACTTCCGTTTGTCCTTCCAGCAGGACGGTTTCCGCATCTTTTCCGATCCATACGCGGAACGTGCCCGGCTCGACGGCAAACTTCAGGTCTTTATCCCACAGGCCAAAACT
>JAISYY010000337.1 GCA_031269635.1 Tannerella sp.
TCACATTCTACCTGATGGGCTACTGGAATCCGAAAGCGTACGTCTTGCCGGGACAAAGCGCCGGAAATAACCGTTTTGCCGGAAAAGGTTTACAACTGATGCTGGTGTGGAATCATTGAAGAAAAAAGGAAAAGGTGGTGATGTAAAAAGTATGCTGATATAAAAAAATGAAAACCACGTATCATACGCGCATAAGTTATCCAGAGCTAAAGCATGTCACTGAGGATCAACATCATAGTGCAAAATAATTTGTTTGAAAAGAGGACTGTCCTGCATTTCCCGATGCACGGTCTCCAATACGTTACGAGTCTCGGAAACCGACACGGACAAGTCTATTTTCAGCATGATTTTACGTACAAATAATGCCTGAACGCGGGCTACAGGAGGATATACGGGGTTTGACACACTTTCTCCGAGAATGGCTCTTAATTTTGCGGAATAGCGGTTCACCATATCGTCCAGAACCTCTTCATTACGACAACGCAGAACGATCATGATAAGGCGTGTATAGGGAGGATAACGGAAGGTATGACGTTCTTTCAACTGCATCTGCGCCATTCCGGGATAATCGAAATCCCGTATCATTTTCAGCAGGGGATTATCGGATTGCGACGTTTGCAGAATGACAGCGCCTTTTCCGCTTCCGCGTCCCGCATGGCTGCTTACCTGATGCATCATCTGGAAAGCCCTTTCGTAGGCGCGAAAATCCGGAACATTCAGCAGACCGTCCGCATTCATAATCCCCACAACGCTGACATTTTCAAAATCAAATCCTTTTGTAATCATCTGCGCACCTATCAGGATCTGCGTTTCTCCTTCTTCAAATTCAGTCAGAATATGCCTGTAAGCGTTTTGCGTACGTGCGGTATCCGTATCCAGCCGGGCAGTCTTCGCCGAAGGAAACTGTGCAAGAATCTCCTCTTCCACCTTCTCCGTACCGAAACCCTGCATTTTGAGTTCTGCGCTACCGCATGACGGACATCTCGAAGGCAACGGCGCCGAATAACCGCAATAATGACATACCAGACGATACAACTGCTTATGATACGTGAGGCTGACGTCACAATTAACGCAGTGCGGTATCTTGCCACAAGTCTGACATATCATCACCGGAGCAAAACCGCGGCGGTTCTGAAACAGGACAATCTGCTCTCCCTTTGACAAAGCATCTTCTATTTTTTCACGCAGCATGGGCGAAAAAAGGGTATCACTCATGCGCTTCCTGCGGCGCAATTCCCTGACGTTAACAATGTCTATTTCCGGAAGCCGTTCCTTTCCATACCGGCTGTCCGGCTCTACCAGCCCATATTTCCCGTTCAATGCCCATAAATAGGATTCCAGGGACGGGGTCGCCGATTCCAGCAAGACCTTGCCGCCATGTTCAAGAGCCAGCATCATCGCCACATTCCTGGCATGGTAGCGCGGCGCCGGATCCTGTTGCTTGTAGGAGGGTTCGTGTTCCTCGTCAACAATAACCAGTCCCAGACGTGCAAACGGCAAAAATATAGATGAACGGATACCCAATACAACTATCG
Source organism: Tannerella sp. (assembly GCA_031269635.1). Taxonomy (GTDB): domain Bacteria; phylum Bacteroidota; class Bacteroidia; order Bacteroidales; family Tannerellaceae; genus Tannerella. The sequence goes on from JAISYY010000337.1 coordinate 1,536, forward strand.
GTTCTTCCGTTTGCAACAAACGGTTCCAAATTTCAACCCTCTCGTTGTCGGAAAAGGCGGAATGATACACTAAAAGCCGGTGGCCGAAGACTTGTTGCAGACGTTCCGTAACATGCGCGGTAACAGCGATCTCCGGTAATAAATAAAGCGCCTGCAGGCCTTTCGACAGGGTATCGTGTATTATATGGATATATATTTCCGCCTTATCACCCGGCGTAATACCGTACAATAGCGTGATATCCTTCGTTTCAAAAGATTTTTTCACGTCTTCATATATTTTTCGCCGGACATCCGGTAATGCGGGCAATATGCCGGCGCCGGTAGCCGAAGAGGTTATACGGCTTACCGTTCTTTCTTCAAAAACAAAAATTCCCCGCTTTGCCAGGCTATTCAATACGGACGGTTTAATGCCCGAATATGCCAATAATCGTTTCTTCAGGACACATCCGGGTTTTACGCCGTCACGTACGGATTCACCGGCCGGAACGGTTCCGCTAAGATCAAGGTAATCCAGGAACAGTTTTTCCTGCTGCTTCGCCCTTTTAAGCAATGCCAAAACAAGATTTAGGTCTTTTTCACTGCGTATATTCCCGGCTAAGCAAACATACGTTTCCGTTTTATCTTTAAACCGCTGTTTCAAAGATTCTTTTATCGCTATTGCACCTTTTTCCAACAAGGAATTAACGGAAGGAAAGACATTTTTCAGACCGGAAACGCGTTCCAGTTCCGAAACAGACAAACCGTCAGACGATGAAAAAGCATCCATGATTTTTTGTTCGTTCGGCTTAAACTGTCCTTCCGTTTCATATTCGGGGTTTATCGTAATAACCGTTTCGCTCGCCGGCTTTAACCCGGAAGGTAACGCCGCCCGGAAAACTTCCCCTATCGAACATAAATAATAAGATGATATCCACTGCCAGAAACGCAACTGATAAGGACGTATTACCGGTTTTTCATCCGGCAATACGAATATCTCTTTGATTGCCTGGTCGTTTTCGGGCACGTCGTCCTGTATCTCCGCAACAATCCCTGTATAATAATGCTTTTTTCCGAAAGGCACAATCACACGGCAACACACGGAAATAACATTTTCCATTATATCCGGTATACGGTATGTAAAAGTTCCGCCCAGGGGCAACGGGACTATTACTTTTGCATATTTCATTCTTTCTCGCGTAGGGTTTCGTGTGATACGGGTTTTCGTGCAAAATCAGAAAAATACGGTTGCAGCGACAGACCAGGTATGCGCCTTACCCCGATAACTGTTTATATCTTTCGGGTCAAAGGTTTCATAGTTGTCCGTCAGACCGAGGCTGTAAGTGAGGCCTACCTGCAATATCTTCAATAATTCCGCTCCCGCGCTGAAATTCAACCCGGCGCCAAAACCTTTCGTCTTTATCTGATGCATTACATCTGTTTTCGCTACATCCCACACCTTATTTCCCGCAACGCGGATATCTATATACGGACCAGCAGCTACATACGGATTTATGAGTGGCAATCCGAGTTTGAATTTAACATTAACGGGCACTTCCAGAAACGCATTCCTGACTGTTTCATCATCCGAATCAAACCCTTTCTGGGTATATAACACGGCAGCGTCAAATCCCATGCCGCCCTGCCCTAACATTCCTTCCAGCACAGGGCCTACATGGAATCCCGTTATATTGTCCGACCTGAAAGATTCCTTATCAAACTTTGCTTTAACAATATTCACACCGCCCTTTACGCCGAAACGAAACTGTGCATTCGCCGTTGATACAACGAACAATGCAGCCATAATCAAAATAAAGTTCACCTTTTTCATAAGTTCATAATTTTACAGTAAGTATAATTTTCCGGTTACAAACATACTATAAAAATCTAATATCCGCAATAAATATTCCCGGAAAGATGTTTTTTGGTAATTCAACTTTCGCAAGTATCCATTAAGCAACACCAGCAAGGGAATTGAGATTTAGCATATTTGTAAGTTGTTCATTGTCAGCGATAATATATTCAGCTAAAAATTCAATATCTATCCCGAAATAATTTGAGAAGACAGTTAATATTTCTTTTATAATTAACCAAATACGTTCTTTGACATTCAGTTCAAACGATTCTGACTTTGCAGCCCGGAAGAGTGCGCCGAAACTTTCGTAACGTTCAAACCTTTTGACGG
>JAISYY010000342.1 GCA_031269635.1 Tannerella sp.
TGGATAATATACGGTTTATATCATATTAAAATTATATATCTATGAAAAAAAGATTTTTTATTTTTACCGTATGTATGCTCGGCATCACCTTCTTTGCCGGAGCAGGAGAAAAACAAAAGAGTGCAGAACAACAGCCTGCCGTTAAAAAGGACACCATCCATGTTATCGGCCACGCCCACATGGATATGAACTGGTTGTGGACTACTTCGGAGACCATGAAAATGTGTCAGGACAATCTGCGCCAGGCCGTCGCTTTCATTTCCGAATATCCGGACTATACAATCCTGCAAAGCCAGGCGGCAGTTTACAACTTTGTAGAAAAGGCCGATCCCCAACTTTTTGAACTGGTAAAGAAATGCGTCAAGGAAGGGCGATTAGAACCGGTTGGCGGCGAATGGACGGAAGGGGATGCCAACATGTCTTCGGGTGAAGCCATAGCCCGCTCTTTTCTTCAAGGACAAAGATACTTCCAGCAACATTTCGGGCGTATGACACATGTGGGATGGCTGCCGGATAATTTCGGACATGTTTCCCAGATGCCGCAAATACTGAAATTAGCCGGTTGCGACTACTTCTTTTTTGCCCGTTGTAAACCTTATCCCGGTTCATTCTGGTGGGAAGGGACAGACGGCTCTACGGTACTGGCTTACTGTAACGATAATTATAACGGCGATATCAATGACAATATAAAAGACGGATTTGCCAGGTTTGCCCCCGGAAAACACAGGCTTTTCCATCCTACCGGCGAAGGAGACCATGGCGGCGGTCCTTACCGCGAACATATTGCAAAAATTCATGAACTGGATAAAAATCCCGATTATCCGGCTGCGGTTAAGTTTACTACCGCCGAATATTTTTTCAAACAGTTATCGAAAGAAATGGACGGGCGCCCCACGCACAAGGGAGAGATGCAGTTCATTTTTGAAGGCTGCTACACGACTGTCGCCGACACCAAGGAAGGAAACCGTAACGGTGAAAACGCTCTTTTCACGAGCGAAGTATTCAACACGCTACGCTGGCTGAACGGCGACCGTTATCCGGGCGATGAATTTCGCGACCTGTGGAGAACGATGACCTTCAACCAGTTTCACGACATACTGCCCGGATCGGCTATTTATGAAGCAAACAAGGAAGCTCATGCCCGCTACATGGATGTACTGTGGAAGTCCAATGACCTGCGCGACCAGGCTTTCAGGAAGATTGCCGACGAAATCAAGTTCAAACCCGAACTCGGACAGGCTGTTGTGGCATTCAACCTTCAGCCACGCAAGCATACGGCCATCGTAGAAGCCGAAGTTTATTCCCACGACGCTCCGGTGACCATCAATCCTGCCAGTTGGGGCGACTACTACGGTGACAAGAATATCGACGTCAGGGGCAAAGAAGAGGGCAAAGTAGCATCCATCTTAGTCAGGGACGGATCGGGCAAGTCCTATCCCGCCCAGATCGTATCTTCGGAAAGAACGCCTCCGGGATTTACCTCCAAAGTACGCTTCATTGCCGGCGACATCCCTGCGGGCGGTTACAAAACTTTTTACGTGGACGCATCCAAACCGGGAGAAGACAATTCAACCGTGGTATTCAACGGCAATACCTTCGAGACCGATTTCTTCAAAATAAAAGTGAATATGGAAACCGGTGGAATCAGCAGCCTGATAGACAAACGTACCCAAAAAGAATATGTACAAAACGGTAAAGAACTCAACCAACTGCATATCTCAATGGAAGACATGGCCGGAGGGATGAAAGCATGGACTATCAACAGGATTGTCGGCAAGGAATACGTAACGAATGTGGAAGGTGTCAGGCTTGCGGAAAATGGTCCGGTGAGGGCTTGCATAGAAACGGTAAAAAAATGGGGAAAATCGCGTTTTATTGAACGTACCTTCATTTACAAACACTACCCGCGTATTGAATATGAACTGGAAGTCCACTGGTTTGAAACGGGCACTCCGTTCCAGGATTCCCCGATGCTTCGCGCCATCTTTCCCCTGACTTACAAAGAGGACGCCAAATTTTACAGTCAGACGCCGTTTGACGTGGTGGAAAGAAGCCAAAGCCCATCTTTCGGAGGTCATTGGGGCGAGAAGAACGACGGACAGGAAGTGCCTGCGCAGAAATGGGTGGACGTATCGGACGGAGAAACGGGTATGGCGTTGCTGAACAAATCAAAATACGGACATTCCTGGTTCAACGGAGACTTGCGCCTGACGTTGATGCGCGCTGCCGGCGAACCGGATATTTACCCGAATATCGGGAAGTTCAACATCCATTATGCGCTGTATCCTCACGCCGGCGACTGGACAAATGGCGTCTGGACGGAAGGCGAAGATTTTAATATCCCTGTCTATGCGGCAGAAGCGCCATCGTTGGCTATCGGCAAAACCCATGCGACCCGTCCGGAAGAGGCATCGCTGTATACCGTTTCCGCCGGCAATGTGGAACTTAGCGGTATAAAACGCTCGGAAGACGGAAAGATGTTGATCGTCAGGCTGGTGGAGACTCAGGGTAAAGCAACGGAAACCACCCTCAACCTGCCGGTGAAGGCAACGTCCGCAAGTTTGCTGAACCTTATTGAATTACCGTTGAAGGGAGCAAAACCTTTAACCGTAAAGAATGGAGCGCTGACGGTTTCCCTGAAGCCGCATGAAATCGTAACGCTTGGAATCAAAAAGTAGTCGTTACTCAGGGGGGGGCTGTATCAAAAGCGTGCAGATGACGCAGATTATATGGATTTGCGTGCTAATATCCTGTTGATACAGCCTCTTGGGGTAATTCTGTAATATCAGTGATTAATCAGTTTTTGAATCTGCAAGATATATTAAAAAGATAGAATTGGATTTAAAGCATGATACATTGCTAATAGGCAAGGTTTCAAGAAAGTTTGTACCCTTTTTCCGAAAAAAAACGGTTGGATAATGACTGAATGTGCAGTTAAACTTCAACCAACAGTTGAAGTTGTTAAATGTGGAAATAGATTATTCAACCTTTCTGAAATACCATAAAAACTATGCGGATACCGGTAATTAAATCTGTGGTATCTGCGTGCTAATAAAAATTTTAATAACAATAAAAATAACAAAAAAATGAATAGAAAAAGATTAATTATGGTGCAGGCATTGAGTGCAGGCATTCTCTGTCTGGGAATCATGTTTTCCTGCGGAAAAGAAGAAGAAGTAATAACCCCTCCGGTTGAATCCGACGTGCCGGATGATATTGAGGGTGATATCGTCTCGGTATTGGATTATGGCGCCAGGGGAGATGATCAGATCGATGATACGAGAGCCTTCCAGATGGCTCTCAATTCATTCGGGACAAAAGGGGGTACGGTGTATGCTCCACGCGGGACGTATCTTTTTACCGGCAGTTTGGATATCCCACAGGCAGTGACGCTGAAGGGCGCTTTTGAATCGGTTCCCGCTCATAACGGTATCCGCGACGAAGGCCTTCCCAAACCGGGAGATGACGGAACTACTTTCTTAGTTACCGGGGGTAAGGGAGATGAAAATGCAACTCCGTTTATCACCCTGAATACAAACAGTACGCTCCGCGGTGTGGTGTTATACTGGCCGCAGCAGGATCCGGAAAAAGAACCCGACGCCTATCCCTGGGGAGTGGCCATGCGCGGGAAAAATCCGGCATTACTCGACGTGGAAATGTTGAATCCTTACAATGCCATCGACGCCTCGCAAAACGAGCGCGCCCTGATTCGCAATATCAGCGGCCAGCCTCTCCGGCGGGGTATCTATGTGGACGGCATTTACGACATCGGGCGGATTGAAAATGTCCACTGGAATCCGTGGTGGAGCATGAAGCCTGCACTGCTCAACTGGCAGAAAGCGAATGGTGAAGCGTTTATTTTTGAGCGTACCGACTGGCATTATGTGCTCAATACGTTTTGTTTCGGATACAGGGTCGGATATAAGTTTGGCGGCAGTAGCACCGGCGTATGCAACGGCAATTTCCTGGGTATCGGCGCAGACGCCTGCCATACGTCGGTGCTGGTCGAAAAAAGCGCTCCGATGGGTTTGCTGATTACCAATGGCGAATTTGTGGCAATGGAAGGTGAAAATCCGACCATGGTGCAGGTTGGCACCGGCAACCAGGGAAATATAACCTTTTCCAACTGCGCCTTTTGGGGGCCATGCAACCAGAATGCCGTTATCGAAGGAACGGGAACCGTGACTTTTGCCGACTGTATTCTCATGCAATGGGATAGAAACAGGGAAGGACGTTATTCCATTCAGGCAAATGGAGGTTCCGTAATTATCCGCGGATGTAATTTCATGACCAACAGCCCGCAGGTATTCATTGGCGAAAACGTGTCGCGAGCCGTTGTTACCGGCAATATCGTCAGGGGTAGCGTCAGGATCGAGAACCGGTCGGGCAATGCCGTCATAAAAGATAATTTAAGTAATTAAGAAACTGTTTAAGAATTTTTCTGCGAAGTTATTTGCGTCTAAACAGGCTCGTTCGTTTATTGTGCCGTTAGGCACAACATATTGGTAGAAAAGACAAATACCCTGTACCATTCCCCCGTCCCGTACGGGACGGAATGTGTTACCGGAAACCCACATTCCGTCCCTGCCGGGACGGTGATAGCGGTGGTTGGAGATGATTTTCTACCAACATACTGTCCCTGCGGGACATTTGGAGATGCGACAATTTAATCGCACTCCCTGTAAGGCGGAAAAATCCGCAGGACAGGGAAAGTCCGGGAAGAATGTAATATTAAAATTTAAAAAATAGAATGATGATTAAGAAAAGAATTTTACTGTCGGGCTTGTTCCTTGCGATTGTCTTTACTTCCTGCAAGAAATCACCGGCATGGACAGACGAAATGCTCAAGGAGTATAAGGACTATAATTTTGTGGTTGGAACTCAAACCATAGGCGCAATCTACAAGTTTACGGAAAAACCGGTATTGATAGAAACGGCGGAACGCATCATTGCGATGGGTTCCAACATCCTGAAAATCTCGCTGAATCCGGCTTGGCAAGAGAATGCGTACGATAGGGAAACTCCTGAAAAATTCAGGCAGG
>JAISYY010000376.1 GCA_031269635.1 Tannerella sp.
AGGACAATTATGAAAGCTTTAACTAAGACGGATTTCCGGTTTCCGGGACAAAAAAGCGTTTATCACGGGAAGGTTCGTGATGTGTATAATATAAATGATGATAAGCTGGTAATGGTAGCGACCGACCGTATTTCGGCGTTTGACGTCGTATTGCCGGAAGGCATACCTTACAAAGGACAGATGCTCAATCAGATAGCGGCCGGGTTTTTGGATGCGACCGAAGACATCTGCCCGAATTGGAAACTTGCGACTCCGGATCCGATGGTCACGGTGGGTGTGCGTTGCGAAGGATTTCCGGTTGAAATGATCGTTCGCGGTTATCTGTGCGGAAGCGCATGGCGTTCGTACAAGAACGGCGCCCGCGAGATCTGTGGCGTTCGGATTCCTGAAGGAATGTCCGAGAATGAAAAATTTCCCGAACCAATCGTGACGCCTACGACAAAAGCCGAACAGGGAGCGCACGACGAAGATATCTCAAAAGAGGAAATCATAGCAAAAGGACTTGTTTCACCCGAAGATTACACCATACTTGAAAAATATACACTGGCGCTTTTCAAACGCGGAACGGAGATTGCCGCCGAACGCGGGCTTATCCTGGTAGATACAAAGTATGAGTTTGGTAAACGTCATGGCGTAATTTACCTGATGGATGAGATTCATACACCTGATTCGTCCCGTTATTTTTACTCGGAAGGTTACCGGGAGCGTTTCGAAAAAGGTGAACCGCAGAAGCAACTTTCAAAGGAATTTGTACGGGAATGGCTCATGGAGAATGGATTCCAGGGTAAGGCGGGACAATCGGTTCCGGAAATGACGCCGGCTATCGTCGAAGGGATAACCAATCGGTATATCGAACTTTTTGAACATATAACAGGCGAAGTCTTTGTGAAAAGCGAAAATGAAGATCCGGCCGCACGCATAGAAAAAAATGTGGAGGAATATTTGAGGCGTTGAAACGGGAAATAAATGATGTGCGTATGAAAAAATATGGATTGATAGGCTATCCTTTGGAACATTCTTACTCCAAAGATTTTTTTAATCAAAAGTTTGAATCCGAATGTATTGATGCCGAATACGTTAACTTCGAGATTAAAAATGTAAACGAGATGAGAGCTGTATTACGTGAGAATCCTTCCTTGTGCGGACTCAACGTAACGCTTCCCTATAAAATGAAAGTGATTCCTTTGCTGGACAGCATTACCGATAATGCACGCAATATCGGGGCGGTCAATGTGATAAAGTTTAAAAAAGGGTTGTTCGGCAAACTTCACCTCGAAGGACATAATTCCGATATCACGGGTTTTAAAAAGTCGATCGAACCGTTATTGAATGAAACACATCATAAAGCGCTGATTCTCGGTACGGGAGGCGCTTCAAAAGCGATTTATCACGGGCTTAAACAGCTTGGAATCACTTCCGTATTTGTCTCGCGCGATCCGAAAGAATTCTGTGTCACTTACGACGAAATAACACAAAATACGATGGAGAATTATACCGTCATTGTGAACACAACGCCTCTCGGTATGTATCCCAAAACGGACTCCTGTCCTAATATCCCTTATGAATACGTGACATCCGGCCATATATTGTATGACCTGCTTTACAACCCGGATGAGACGCTGTTTATGAAAAAAGGGAAAGAAAAAGGTGCAGTCGTGAAAAACGGACTGGAAATGCTTCTCCTGCAGGCTTATGTCTCGTGGGAGATTTGGAACTCTTGAAATACGGTTCCCGTTTTACCTGAGTCGTTCCAGCGAACGGACCAGCGTCTCGTCTGCTCCTATGTTGCGGATTGCCAGATAATTCAAGATAAGTGCGACGAGGGGAAATGCCGCCCATATACGGATATTTATTTTCATGTCCGGCAGTTCGGGCGATTTGCCGAATTGCCACAGGTAAAAACCGAAAAGGGCGCAAAAACCAATTATCAGCAGCGCGTTGTAAATGCACATACGTATCTGAAGAATGCGTTTCCTGTATGTGAATATGATTACAAACGTGAGGATTATGATAATGGCGGCTATTGCCATGAGAGACCAGGCCGGATAGACGAGTTCCGACGGTTGCGCTATCGTGTTCAGGCCCGATACATCGAACGAATATAGACGATCGCCCGACTGCAGTATCGCTATCGGGAGAAACATCAGGGCAATAAACAAACCCGCCACAACGAACAGGTAAACGGTCTGTACGCGTTGTATCATAATCTTTGAATGTTTTATTCCGAAAGTTCTTTTTTGACAGGATTTTTCCAATAGATTTCCCCGTCTTCAAATTCCTTGGTTGCAATGAGCGTAGACTTGGGCAACTTCTCGTAATAGCGCGATATTTCTATTTGTTCGCGGTTTTCAAATACCTCTTCCAAATTGTCGTTGAACGAAGCAAATTCCTGCAATTTCTTGTCCAGGTCGTATTTCATTTCCGACGAAACCTGATTCGCACGTTTTGAAATGATCACTACCGTTTCGTATATATTCCCCGTATTTTCCCACATCCTCATCATGTCGCGTGAGACTGTGCTTGCCGGCGCTTTTGATTTCCGATAATCCATATCTGTTTTTATTTGTATTTTAGTAATTCTTTTCTATTTTATTGTTCGCGTAGTCAAAATATTTTTTCACCTGCTTCATGTATTTTCCTTCCGGATATTCATTCATGTAATTATAATACTCATCCACAACCTCACGGTATCGCCCCTGCAAGCGTTCTTCGATACTTACTACCGCAAGTTCGTATTTCGCCGCCACCATGAGATAGATAAGATCTTCACGGTATTTGGTGTCGGGATAATTTTTCAACGTGTTGTCAGCCGTAATGACGCACGCCTGATAGTTATTTCCCATATAGGTTCCGAGATTGTAGTAGAGCTTGGCCGCGAGATAATCCTTATACGCCAGCTTTTCCTGCAGCTCGAATAAAATATCCTGCGCCTGACCGGCACGCTCACTTTGAGGATAATATTCCATGTAAAGCAGGAACTGGCTTATCGACTCGTG
>JAISYY010000383.1 GCA_031269635.1 Tannerella sp.
CTTTCAGGTCGCTGAGCGGCATCTTTTTATCCCTGTAATCAATAATTCCTAATTCCTTCATTATCGAACTGTAATAGACAAAAGGATAGTTATCGGGCGAATCTGTCGCTTTCTTCACAAACGAAGGTATCACCCACAAACCTGTTAATGTGATAAATATCAGTATTATATAATATGTGTATTTCTTACGTATCATTATTTAAAAACCATTATTTCACCGTTTATTAATTTAATTGTCCAATCTCTTTTTATTTTCCGATTTCTTCCGAACAAATTTATACCATTACTTTTGAACTCCATCCTTAAACCGTGCCGTCGAATAGAACGGGAAACAAAATACCGCCACCATAAGAACGGCAAGATAGGATATAATTGTTGTATACGCTCCCGATTTCGCACCGATATAAAACAAATAAAGTCCTCCGGCGCCGGTCAATATGTTAAAAACACGCTGTTTCCATACCGGTTCAAGGCATATCCAGGCTGTGAGAAGATAAGCCGTCAGTCCGCCGCAAAAGTATGGCAGGAACAGCCATGTCATTGACCTTATTATCTCGGTTGTATAATAAAACCGGAGTTCCATACTCAAAATAAGGTACATTAACAGATATGCCGACAAAAGCGTAACAGTGCCATATAAAAGCATGGACAATACAATCTTACGCTCCGGCAGCGGCAGGTGCAGCGTCAGCTTCATCCGTTTATCCGTCATCTCGGGGATATATTGCACCAACGCAAGCAACAGCCCGGTAAACAGTGGAAACCATTTTGCGATTTCCGGCAAAACGGACATATCCTTGAGGATTACATTCGTCCATGTCTGTACATGGCCGCCCAAACGAAACATCTGTTCCGTATTTATATATGTATAGATAATGAGAGCCGGAAGTATTATTGCCGACAGGAAAATAACACGCTTCGTTTTAATCCATTCTTTATAAAATAACGCTTTATACATTTTTTCTTCAATATTTTCCGGTTAGACCGATAAAGGCATCTTCGAGAGATAACCGTTCTTCACATAAATCACTAACATCACAAGGCGCCAAAAGCCTTTCGACTTCTTCCTTTACTTCAAACGAATAGGTTTCCCAATTATTCCCTACCTTTTCCGTATTCCACAACTTATCGCAGCGGTCAATCTGCCGAACGGGCGAAGTGAAACGGAAACGCCTGAAATTATCCACGATATATCCCGTGGACTCATGAATAAGTAACCGCCCGTAATCAAGAATCATACAATCATCAATGAGCATCTCCATATCCTGGATAATATGCGAAGTCAGGAAGATCGTCTTGTTTTCAGCCGTTGCATACTCTTTGAGGTATTCGACAAACAAGCGGCGATAACCGGGATCCAGTCCCATGGAAAAATCGTCAAGGATAAGGAGTTCGGGGTCTTGTGCGAACAACAGGCCTAACGCCACCTGCGAACGTTGCCCGCACGACATCGTGCTAATCTTTTGCGTCCGCGTCACCTGCAACTTTTTCAGCAACTCGTAATACGCATCTCTTTTCCATCGTGGGAAAAAGCGGCTATAAAAACGTTCTATCTGTTCGATATTAAAATAAGTATGCTGTATATGGCCTTCGAGCAACAATCCGATACGGGCTTTTGTAGCAGGAGAGATATTCTCCATTTTCTCCCCGAATATACGGCATGTTCCCGATTTAGGTTTAAGGTATCCGTTCAGTATATTTATTATCGTGGTTTTACCTGTTCCATTCTTACCTAAAAGCCCTAATATCTTACCCTTCTTAACTTCAAAGCTAAGATCGGCATAGATAAGTTTCCTTCCGTATGAATGGGTTATCTTCTCACAACTTATAACTGTATTCATTAAAAAACAAAAATACGTGTAATTTTAGCGCATCAAAGGTACTGCTTTTTTGCGTATTACAAAATACTTATGTGATAAAATGACAATTTATTCGCATTTCTATTGTTTTGTATGGATATATTCCGTACATTTGCCTCAACAAAAAAACGAAATAAAATGGAAGAATTTAGCGATTGGTTATATTGGATTATTATAATAATTGCCGGTATCAGCAGCATAATCGGGTCAATCAACAAAAGGAACAAACAGGCAGCCGAAAACCGGAAGCCTCGTGAAATTATCACGGAAGAATGGGAAGATGTTTTCGGAGACAGCAACGGCAGGAACGTGGAAATACCGCAACCTGCATCTGCCGAAAGACAGCAGGCCACAATCCATGATTCGCACGCACGGTCAAAAAGTTATTTCAACTATAAGACACTCGACAAAAAAACCGGCAACAGTTTCCTGTCCGGAAAAGATACGGAAAACGCCTCGCTGTATACGGATGACGATAACGCGGCCTTTACGCTCGAAGACCTCCCGGCAAATACGGAAGAATGGCGCAAAGCCTTTATCTATAATGAGATTTTCAAACGACAATATTAAAAATGCAACATACGAAACTAATAATATTTGATTTAGACGGAACACTGCTAAATACGATATTAGACCTTGCACACAGTACTAACCACGCTTTAGAAAAAAACGGATTTCCCGCACATCCCATCGAGACCTACAAATATTTTGTGGGTAACGGCATTCATAAGTTATTTGAACGGGCGCTTCCCGAAGGCGAAAAAACGGAAGAAAATATCACGAAGATGCGAAAGGTTTTCCTGCCTTATTACGAGAATCACAACACCGAATATACGGAGCCATATAAAGGCATCCCGGAACTGTTGCACATGCTGCAGTCGAAAGGTCTGAAACTGGCCGTCGCTTCCAATAAATACCAGCAGGCAACCGAAGTGCTTATAAACAAGTACTTTCCGGAAATATCATTCACATCCGTCTTCGGACAGCGTGAAGGCGTACCCGTCAAGCCGGATCCGGCAGTTGTATTTGAAATCCTTAAAATAGCCTGCGTTCAGGCCACAGAAGCATTATATATAGGCGATTCGGGTGTCGATATGAAGACCGCCCTGAACAGCGGAGTCACATCCATTGGCGTCACATGGGGATTCCGTCCGCGTTCCGAACTTGAGGCGAATGGCGCAGTATATATTGCCGGTTCAACATCAGACATACTGCATTTAACTGACCGTATATCCGGCTTCGTACCGTAGTTCTTGCCCTCCGGTAACTGCCAAATTATGGATTTGTGAAAAATTCCATGCGTCCATCCCGAAATAAATAAATGAAATTTATTTTGTATTACCCTCCGTTTGCATTATCTTTGCGGGCGTTTTTTTAGAAGTTTTACGTAAAAAATTAATAGGACATATCATGGCATTTAAGAAAATTACGGCAGAAGAAGCCGCTTCGTATGTAAAAAATGAGGATAGTGTAGGTTTTAGCGGATTTACTCCGGCCGGCTGTCCCAAAAGCGTTCCCGAAGCTATTGCTAAAAGAGCGGAAGAAGAACATAAAAAAGGAAATCCATTCAGTATAGGGATATTTACAGGGGCCTCGACAGGCGATCTTATAGACGGAGCGCTGGCCAGGGCGAATGCCGTTAAATTCCGTACGCCGTACCAGTCGAATAAAGACCTGCGTGCGTTACTGAACTCAAACGGCGCACACTATTTCGACATGCACCTCTCCGAACTGGCGCAAAGCCTTCGTTACGGATTCTTAGGAAAAGTGGACGTCGCCATCATAGAAGCTGCCGGCATAACGGACGACGGCGAGATTATCCCGACCGAAGGCGTCGGTATTACGCCGACAATCTGCCGCCTGGCGGACAAAATCATTATCGAATGTAATCATTTTCACCCGAATGAAATACGCGGCATGCACGATATTTACGAACCGGCAGACCCGCCCCTGCGCCGGGAAATACCGATATACAAGCCGTCTGACCGCATAGGAACACCGTATCTCAAAGTAGATCCTAAAAAAATTGCAGGTATAGTAGATACAAATAATAAATCGGACGGCGGCAACTTCTCACCGCTCGACGATGTGACGCTTGCTATCGGCAAAAACGTATCGGATTTCCTTGTCAGCGAAATAAAAGCGGGCCGTATCCCGGCGTCATTCCTCCCCGTACAAAGCGGTGTAGGCAATGTCGCCAACGCCGTATTAGGGAGCATGGGCGAAAATAAAGAAATTCCGGCATTTAATATTTACACGGAAGTCATTCAGGACGCCGTCATCAAATTAATGAACGAAGATCGCGTTAAATTTGCCAGCGGATGCTCTTTGACCCTAAGCCCCGATGCACTGCAAGAGGTTTATTCACGGCTCGGATTCTTTAAAGATAAAATACTGTTACGGCCGCAGGAAATATCCAACAATCCCGAAGTCGCCCGCCGTTTAGGATTGATTACAATCAATACGGCGCTCGAAGCGGACATATTCGGAAACATCAATTCAACGCATGTTCTCGGCACAAAGATGATGAACGGACTTGGCGGGTCAGGCGATTTCACCCGCGCGGCATACCTGTCGATTTTCACTACGCCGTCGACGGCCAAAGACGGTAAGATAAGCGCATTTGTCCCTATGGTATCACATCTCGACCATAGCGAACATTCCGTAAAAATTATAATTACCGAACACGGAATAGCCGACCTTCGCGGAAAATCACCGGTACAGCGTGCACGCGTAATCATTGACAATTGCGTTGACCCGGAATACCGTCCGCTACTCAATGACTATCTCAAGTTAGGAGTGAAAGGGCACACCCCTCAAAATCTCAATTGCTGCTTCGCCTTCCACCAGGAATTTTCCAAAAACGGCGATATGCATAACGCAGACTGGAAAAATTACCTGTAAGAAACCAAACTGCAACGGAAAATCCACTTGCGATGCGGGTGGATTTTTTTTTGATATACAGAGCTATAAATGTATAATTATTGAATATTTTTACCGGTATAAATGGATCGGACGGTATTGCTAAAAAAAGTAAATGCTGCCAATTTAACGACAGCATTTACCCAATTGCGATATTTCTGAAATCTTACACGTTTCACAACGAGCATATTTCCACGG
Source organism: Tannerella sp. (assembly GCA_031269635.1). Taxonomy (GTDB): domain Bacteria; phylum Bacteroidota; class Bacteroidia; order Bacteroidales; family Tannerellaceae; genus Tannerella. The sequence continues at coordinate 4,980 of JAISYY010000383.1, forward strand.
GTGTATATAAATTTTAATTTGATTAGTTACTAAAACTATTATTTCATATCCTGTTCATCTTACAACAAAATAATCATTTTGCCAAATTATTTTTTTGTTTTATCGTAAATTCATTAATATACCGCCATAAACGAAGGTGTCTAAAGAATGTATCTGCTTATTATACCTTGATTAATCGTCACATCTACTGGCGAATTATCTTATAACTTTACAAGCATACATCAAATACACCAACATAGTATTTACTCTTACTACTTCATTATTACAATATCATATAATTCATTTACTTGTGCAAATGTCGGTATTATTTTCAATATATGCAACAATTTGTCAGTTAAATATCATTAAAACCGACTTTTTTATCTATTATGAACTCCGGACGGTCTTTGATTTCATCAAAAAGGACGCCTATGTATTGACCCAGAACACCTATCGTAAGTAGCTGTATACCACCGAAAAAGACGATGACCGTGATGATGGAAGTCCATCCGGTTTCCGCATGACTGAATCCGTAAATTTTTCCAAGCGTAAACCATATCGCAAGTATTATCCCGACGATTACAGCTAAAAATCCCAGCCCGATAGCGATTAATAAAGGCTTTTTTGAAAAATACAACAATGCAGTCGAAGCGAATTTTATCATTTTCGTCAATGGATATTTCGTTTCACCGGCAAACCGCGCTTTTCTTTCATAATAAAACGGCACTTGTTTAAATCCCATCCAACTGATTAATCCGCGTATATATTTACCATGTTCGCGCAATTTGCAAAACTGGTCCATTATTCTACGGTCGATAAGCCTGAAATCTCCCGTATCTACAGGGAATTTAACTTCACTCACATTATTTATAAAGCGATAAAAGGATTTTGCGGACAATCGTTTAAAAAAGTTCTCTTTATCCCTTGATGTACGGACACAATAAACGACATTGGCCTGTTCCTGTTCGCGGAAATTAAGCATGTCCGGGATCAATTCGGGAGGATCCTGCAAATCCACATCCATAATGATCGCCCAATCCGCATCACAATGATAGATGCCTGCCGAAACAGCCGGCTGATGACCGAAATTCCGCGAAAAATGCAGCACCTTAACCCGTTTGTCCCCGGCAGCTATCTCATCAAGCATACGATACGTGCCGTCCGAACTACCGTCATTCACATAGATTATTTCCGCTTCGCAGGAAAGCGTATCCAGAACCGATTTCGTCCGCTTATACGATTCGACAATGACGTCTTCTTCGTTGTAACAGGGAACTATAACCGACAGTTTCGACATAAGCGTATTATTTTTTAAATGTATAATATTTATTGACTAAAAAATTAACTACCGTATATGTTATCATGGATATGATTTGGATATAAAACAGCGCGTCTATTTTTAAAATCCTTACTACCGGTTCAAATAACGAATACAACGGAGGGTTATACGGACAATGGTGATTCAGAAGCAATAACACGCTTAATTGCAACAAATAACAAACGGCAAAAACCATAAAAAACTTAACGGCGCTACCGAACAGGTTATGCTTACTTTCAAATGTCCACATACGATTCAAAAAAAAACTATTTATTAATCCAATCAAATATCCTACAAAATTTGAAAATGCCTCCGTACCTCCGAGTTTCTTCGTCATAAACCAGATAACCGCAAGTGACAGCAGGGTATTTCCTCCTCCCACAATGCCGAACTTAACGGCTTGTTTTATCATGCCCATACTTCTCCACAATATGATCAACTTCCGCCTGACTAAGCTCTTTAACATTTGTAACCGTAAAGATTTCCGACAGAAAATTTCCATACAAATTACATTCGCGTATAATATCTTCCAGTATCTTTTTCAAATCAGCTCTCACGGGTATCAAAAAAACAAGTTCCACATAGTGGCCGCCAATCGTAAGCCGTTCTATCTCACAATCGTTTTTAGACAGCGCATATTCAAATTCTTTTTCGATCACTTCATGTTGATAGTCAAGAAACGGAACATTCAGGGATGACAAGATCAACACATAAAAACGCAGTTTTTCTCCTCTGCCTCCCAAACCCGTAGATATATAGATCTGTTTCTCTCCCGACAATTCGGATTCGAGCGTGATACGGCTTTCCATTAAAGCCATATACGCCCAGTTCACAAGTTCCGGATCGGATTCCTGCACATACTTTTCCAGTAGCCTGTAGGCGCGTACCTGCTTCGATGACGCTAAAATCGAAAGAATCCGTTTCTTTCTTTCCTTCGATAAACTTCCGTCCTGCAAATCAACTTCATATTGTTGATAATCAAAATCATTAAGCCTGTACACGGCCTTGCGTATCCGGTCCGAAAACCGGAAATACTCCATCTGCTGTTCTACCGGCACACGATGTTCAAGAATATGAAAACGTCCGTCCATATTCTGGAAAGACTCGTGAAACCGTTTAAATACATCTTCCTGCCCTCTCATACTCTTTCCTCCTTTAAAGATTAGTCTCCGTAATTCCGCAACAAAAATACATTTTTTTATCAAAGATTGCAAATCAAAAAGAATACTTTCCTCATTTTTGCATATAACACCGGTAATGAGCCGCAACAATATCCGGCGATTCCATTTACGCAAGGCCTTGCTGTTCGTATAAAATCAGGAGTGAAATGTTTCCGGCGCAGTTGTGGCGTTCGTAACTTCACGGTAAAAATAAACGGGTTTATTTTGTATTACCTCAGTTTTGCACTATCTTTGCCTTCTTAAAAATAAATTTATGGAGATAAAAAGCGCAAAATTTGTAATTAGTAATACCGATGTTGAGAAGTGTCCGCAAGGGACTTTGCCGGAGTATGCTTTTATCGGCCGCTCGAACGTCGGCAAGTCTTCGCTTATCAATATGCTTACAAATCACAAGCAGTTGGCCATGACGTCGCAGAAACCGGGCAAAACGCAACTGATTAACCATTTTATAATCAACGATGAATGGTATCTCGTTGACCTGCCGGGATACGGATATGCGCAAAGAGGCAAAAAAGGACGCGAGAACATCCAAAAGATAATCGAAAATTACATACTCGAACGCGAGCAGTTGACAAACCTTTTCGTTCTGATTGACTGCCGTCACGAACCGCAAAAGATTGATCTCGAATTTATGGAATGGCTCGGCGAATATGGTATTCCTTTTTCGATAATCTTTACGAAAACCGATAAAATCAGCAAAAGCAAGTTGTCGGAAAATATGGAGGTTTATCGCGAAAAAATGTATGAAACATGGGAAGAACTGCCTCCCCTGTTTGTTTCTTCGTCGGAGAAAAAAGAAGGATGCGAAGAAATACTTGAGTATATAGACGACATTAATGTTTCTTTATCATTGCCGTAGGGATTATTATTAATTAATGTACGCATGAAAGTATGTATTGCCGAAAAACCAAGTGTGGCACGCGAAATAGCCGAAGCGCTCGGAGCCACCCGGAAAAAAGACGGATATATCGAGGGGAACGGTTATCAGGTATCATGGACATTCGGACATTTATGTACGCTTAAAGAGCCGCAGGATTATTCGCCCGACTGGAAACAGTGGAACGTTCGTTTTCTGCCGATGATACCGCCCCGCTTTGGGATTAAACTTATTGATAATCCTACCTACCGGAAACAGTTTAAAATACTTGAATTCCTCATCCAAAACGCAGAAGAAGTGATTAATTGCGGCGATGCCGGGCAGGAAGGCGAGTTGATACAACGCTGGGTCATGCAAAGGGCCGGATGCAAATGCCCCGTACGCCGCCTTTGGGTATCATCCCTTACGGAGGAGGCCATACGCGAGGGGTTCCGGACGCTGAAAGATCAGGCCGAATACCAGAATCTTTATGAAGCCGGCTTGTCCCGCGCCATAGGCGACTGGATACTTGGGATGAACGCAACGCGCTTATATACACT